>CAZWSS010000092.1:0-1507 GCA_964636795.1 uncultured Gammaproteobacteria bacterium | reverse complement strand
TGTGACGTACGAGAGGAACGAGAGCAGAAGCATCATGATGAGCCCGAGCAGCCAGAAGACAAGCAGGTGCTCAAGGTTCGTCACCTTCCACCAGCGGCGGAATCGCCTGAGGTTCTCATCCGTGATTGCAAAGGTACATCCCCGCAGTGATATTTTCTGCGCGCCTCCCTCTCCGGTGATCACGCTGGTGATGCGATCGGCGTAACGGCCCATGCCATACCCTTTGTCACGCACGTAGCATGACTGCGCCAGATTGAGATTACCGCCCGCTCCTGAGTACGCCAGCGCGCCGAGAAAAGCAGCGAGCGGCACGCCCATCGGCAGGAACCAGAATCCTTCACCCTGACCTACGAGCCCCTGCGCGAGCGTGACGATGTCAGCCGAGCGCGACAGGTACAGCGCAAGGAGCAGGATGAACGGAACGCCCAAGCCGATCACCACCATCTGCAGCTTCTCGACACTCTTGTAGAGCACCCGGCCCATCGAGAGAAAGAGACCGATGCACAGGAACACAATGATGGCCACCGCATGCACGTTATCGATCCCCAGCGCACCGGCGAGGAGTGTCGCACCCGCAAGCCCGATGCCCGGCCACCCGAATCCGAGGAAGGTCGAGAGGATGAACCACGCAGGCAGCCACTTCCACCGGCGCGCGAACCCCACGAAGATGCTCTCGCCATGGATGAGCGCGTAGCGCGAGACCTCCATATTGATGAAGAACTGCATGGTGACCCCCACGACGATCGCCCATGCCATGCCGAGCCCGAAATTGGAGGCGAGGTACGGCCACAGGATCACTTCGCCGCTGCCTAAGCCTAGCCCCAGAATAATGAAACTCGGCCCGATGAGCTTTTTGAGCTTCGGAGCGGGAGGCAGTGGTTTGCGCGCATGCGCACCTTTCGCGGCGGGCATGGAACGTAGCGTAGCACTTCTCTCTTCCCGTTCACAAATCAGGAATCAAAGAGGAGTAGAGTGTTCCCGATGATTGGATCCATCTTCATCATCCTTGGGATCGGCGTCGTTGTTCTCCTCGTCTGGATCGCCGTGAAGGACAGTGGACAGAAATAGTGTGACTACCGTGGCCCATCGCGCACGATCGGCGTGCCGAGGCCGTTGCGATCCTCCTTCACGAGCATGAAGTAGAAGTTGAATCCCCCGCGCTCCGTCTGATCCTGGGGGTTATCGATGCGATCCACGAGCAGGCGGTAGTTCGTCCCATCGGGACCCTTCATCTGTACGCTCTGACCGACCGTACCGAGGATCTTTTCCACCTGCACCACCGCACTCGTCCCGTCGAACTTCTGTCGCACCTCATACATCACATCCCGCAGCGGCCGGAGGTCGACCGCTGTGACAGGCTGTCCCTGTTCGACCTTGGTGCGCACGGCATCCACGGCACGCTGGGTACGGTCCAGAAGAGGCTGTGCCGCAGTCATGCTTTCGGAAACGCCCGGCCCATCGCGCACGATCGGCGTGCCGAGGCCGTTGCGATCCTCCTTCACGAGCA
>CAZWSS010000091.1:0-1600 GCA_964636795.1 uncultured Gammaproteobacteria bacterium | reverse complement strand
CGGATCAAACAGGGTGATTCGTAGTAAGAGCCCACAACCTGGCTATGGAACAGCAGGGAGGTCTCTTTCGCGACACCGCCATAGAGGATCCCATGGGAACTCAAGAGGCCCTGGAGCACAGGATTGCTGGTGCAGCGGTCGAGTGCCTGCTGGAGACCGCATCCCGCACCGATGAAGAGCGCGCCGAGGTTTCTGCCGCGGTCTCGCATGAACGTCGTCCGGCCCTGTTCCCATAGCAGCCGCACTTCCGCCAGGAAGGACCTCAATCCCGGGCCATCCGCCGGAAAGACGTTGCACAGATCCTGTTCCAGCATCTCCCAACCCTGGGGAAAAGAGAAATCAAACGCCGGCTTCAGAAACCGGACGTGATCGACCTTATCTAAGGTGTGCGCGACTCCATTCAGCAGGTCAGCAAGCCCCAACTCATCAAGCAGGCAACGCATGAGTCCGCCAGGCCCCATCGAGCCTGCGTAGTGGAAGCCGGAATCCATGTACGTGCCCTGTCGGACAAAGCCGTGCAGCGCCGGGGACAGGTGTGGGGACCGCTCAGCAATGGCCACTCGTTCGCCTTTGCGGGCACGAAGAAGGGAGCAAGCCAGCCCGGCCACTCCCCCACCAATGATGATCGTATCGTACATAGGAGTCGCCATAGATGCCAGCCTTGCGGCACGAGCATATCGTCACCGTATGCATCTCTGGGGGGAGGGCAATCAAACTCCACTTCCCATAGAGCCACCAACCTTCTGTCCGTATTCCGTTTCCGGTTTACCAGTATAGCTGGCTGCCCTATCCCTGCAAGGAATATTTTCGCCCCGACGCGAGGTGCCCCATCATTCCTTCGATTCCACATCGAACGTGGCGGAGACGCATCTATGCATCCCCGATTGACCGATCACGAGCGACAGCACGGCCGACGGAAGAGGGCGTGCAGAAATGCAGCAGTTGGTGAATTCCGCGATCACGAGTGTGCTTATGGGCAAAGCCGCAACGCCAGACAGGAATTGGTGCCGCCAAAACCAGCCGAGTTGCATAAGACGATGCGGGGGGGAATCTCGATCCGTTCGGTCAGAATCCGCAGCTTCTCGCTGTATTGGTCAGGCCGCTCGAAATTGACGTTAGCCGCTGTGAATCCGTTCTTCGCCATCAAGACGCAATACACAACTTGAGCTGCGCCGGCCATCCACAGTTCGTGCCCGACCATTCCCTTGAGTGAAGCCACTGGCGGACGACAGGTATCTCCAAAGAGACGGTGGATTCCAATGGCCTCCACGCCATCTCCGACCGGCGTCCCCGTCGCGTGGGCACAGACATAACTTACGTCCTCGATCCGGATTCCGGCCTCTCGCACAGCCAGCGTCATTGCCCGAAACAATCCATCTTCGCAGGGAACCGAGATATTGGAGCCATCTGAGGAAAAACCGTAGCCCAAAACTTCGCCCAGAATGGGGGCTTGACGCTCCTGGGCCAGATCGTATCGCTCCAGGACCAAAGCTGCTGCCCCACCGCTGGGGACCAAGCCATCCCGGTCTGCATCGAAGGGCCGGCACGCGCGGTGCGGCTCGGAGGGATGCGTGGAGAATGCATCAAGGGCATCGAAACT
>CAZWSS010000090.1:0-1695 GCA_964636795.1 uncultured Gammaproteobacteria bacterium | reverse complement strand
CGAAGGTGCACAGCCCCGCCATGTGGGCGGGGCTGATGCCGAGCCGCTGGAGCTCGGCCTCCACCTGCGGAGTGGTCATCTCCCGACCGAAGCCGACCGTGACCGCCTCCCACCTCTCCTTCTCCTGACCCAGATGCGGGAAGCGCTCCTGGGTGATGTCGTCGTTCACCCAGTCGTACCCGCCCGCCACGATCATCGCGGCGAGGGACTGGGTGAAGTCCACCTCCATCTCTCCGTAGGAGGTGATGGTGGGCTCGGAGGTGGGAGGGGGCTGCAGGGTGGTGGAGGTGGACTGGGGCTGCTCCGCCACCCAGTCGGCGTACGCCACATCTACCATCTTGCCCAGGGTCTTGCGACCCTTGGGGGTGACAAGGCGGTAGATCGCCTCGAACGGCACCGACTTCTCGCGGGCGAGGTCCATGAGACCTCCCACCAGCCCCGCGAAGAGGCCGGCACCCCGCTCGATCTCTGACAACGGCTTCTTGGCCATGACCTTCTCCTACTCCTGCCGTAGCTCACCCCTCATCTCCGCACCATGCGGAAACCCCGGGCTTGCCTTGGCGGACGAGCTCTTGATAGAACAAAAATGGCCTTTTGTCAAGAGGACGTAACATGTCACGTCCACATCAAGGCCACCAGATGTCATCTAACCGCATCAGAAAATCGCGTCCACTACATCAAGACCGAGAGCAGAAAACATGCCCAGGATCCCCGGAAGAATAAAAATGACGATGGCCAAGAAGAGCGCCAGCCCTGCAAAGGCGCGAGCGGGCCAGCCATACAGATCAATGGTCGTGGCCTCGGAAAACACACCGATCTGCCGCTTGACGATGCCGGCCACCGATTCAAGCGCAAGCCACACGCCCGCAAAGAACCAGAACCAAAAAAGGAAAAAGAGGTCCCCTACGAACGGAGTGAGCACAACAAGGAGCAGGGCGTAGGCGCTCCACCGACGCAAGTATCCAAGACGAGCGACGATTCGCTCCTTGCGTGGCGTCATTTGCATGAGTCGTCCCCGCTCGACTTGTGCATGGGGCTCGGTGGGGAGTCGTTGGTATCGTTTTGCCGACAGGTCCGGTCGAAACGCCTTCAGGCGATTCCATGTTTTTTGATTGAGTCCCTTCATGTGCTTTGCGTCTAGGCGATTCACCATGCCAATCAAATTGAATCCGCTCGAGGTCTCATCGGGTTCATCCAGGTACTTCCACCGCTTCCCCGCCATGTGGCGTAGGGTTCCCCAGGTGATCAAGAGGCCGAGCCCTCCTCCACCGAGACCGAAGGCAAGTTGTGCCATCCGACTGGAAACAGCGTCTGCCGCCGCGAACCACGCGAGGAAGAAAAGGCCGACCGTAAGAACAGTTCCGATCGCCAGACCCACACGGCGCGCTTTGCGGAGTTCGTCATCGTAAACATAGGCCGTGTAGGTCTCCGCGCTAACTCCATGCGTCCGAAGCACAGAGAGCGCTTTGGCGTCTTTATTGAGAACGGCAATAAGTTCATCAAGGATGCTCATACTTCCATTTATTCATCTTTCAATTCTCCCTCCTCAACCGGCTCTTCCCCTTCAACCGCTTCTTCATTGACGGTCTCGTCAATCAAATCCTCAACCTCCGGTACGGGCTGGGCATGCCCAGCCCCTTCATCTTGCACCAGCTCTTCGACCGGCTCCTGGGCTCCCTCTTCGTCAACGGGTTC
>CAZWSS010000089.1:0-1810 GCA_964636795.1 uncultured Gammaproteobacteria bacterium | reverse complement strand
GTTCGTGCGGTCCGGAGGTAGGTGCTAAAGTTTGTTTCTTTGGAAATTTCCCCAAATCTTCTTTCCACGTAAGCACGTTCGGGTGGATTCAGGATGCCATCGTAATTGACCGTCCCCTTTTCCCCATAGAGGGTGCCAACATAGTCATATCTTGAGGCCAGGGTTTGATCCGAGGGGCAACCTGCTTCCGACTGGATACATCGTCGTTCGTAACCAACCGGCAACGACGGAGAGTGTGTTAGTGGAGGAGGTGGTTGGGGTGAAGTGGGTCGTGGTTGTCGCTCCTCGTCTTTTTCGGACAAAAGACGCATCACTACTGTCCCAACGTTGATTTGAGGACCGTGAGCAAGGCCTGATTTATGAAGGGTTTTTGGCTAAAAATGATCCGAAACGATTTGAAATCGATTTTTGAAACTGGCCGGTATCGCCGCCATGAATACTGGCAAAACCATTTTTTCGCAGATCATGGAGCATCTTCCGCTCGCCAACTTCCACGAATGCGTTCAAAAACATCGCGGCGAGTACAAGGCCAAATCATTCTCATGCCTGGATCAGTTTCTTTGCATGGCGTTCGCACAACTGACGTATCGCGAGAGCTTGCGGGATATCGAGTCATGCCTGAGAGCGCAACGCTCCAAACTCTACCACATGGGCATTCGCGGCAACGTCGCTCGCAACACCATCGCCAATGCCAATACGCAACGCAATTGGAAAATCTATGCCGACTTTGCAGAGATTCTTATCCGCATCGCGAGGGATCTTTACGTCAACGACGATTTCGGCGTCGATTTAAAACAAACGGCGTATGCCCTCGACTCCACCGTGATCGATCTGTGTCTGGCGACTTTTCCCTGGGCCAGGTTCCGCAGACACAAAGGGGCGATCAAGCTTCATACGCTGCTGGACTTGCGGGGGAATATCCCGAGCTTTATTCACATCAGCGACGGCAAACTCCACGACGTCAACGTTTTGGACGTGCTGCCGATCGAAGCCGGCTCCTTCTATATCATGGATCGCGGCTATGTCGATTTCGCGCGGCTGTATCGCATCCGTTTGGGTCTGGCGTTTTTTATCACGAGACAGAAATCGCGTTGCAACTTCTCCCGGATCTCGGCCAACCCTGTCGACAAGAGCACGGGGCTTCGATGCGATCAGGTCATCAAGCTGACAGGCTATTATGCGGCGAAGGATTATCCGGACATCCTTCGGCGCATCAAGTATTACGACGCCGAGCACGACAAGACGCTGACCTTTCTGACCGACAACATGGATTTGCCTGCGCTCACAATCGCGGAACTATATCGTTGCCGGTGGAAAGTCGAACTGTTCTTCAAATGGATCAAGCAGCATCTGAGGATCAAGGCATTTTACGGGACTTCCGAGAACGCGGTGAAGGTGCAGGTGTGGATCGCGGTGTCCGTTTACGTGCTGGTCGCCATCGTCAAGAAGCGGCTGAAACTTCCGCACAGCCTTTACACAATTTTGCAAGTTTTCAGCGTTACGCTTTTCGAGAAGATGCCCATTCTGCAAGCGTTTGCGGGCCATGAAGGAAATAACTTGGAAGGTGATGATTGCAACCAGTTGAAATTATTCAGTTAACGTTGGGACAGTAGTGATATGACCCTTCATTCAAGGCTGGCCCCCACGGCGAGGAGACTTGATGGCAACAGTGACAAAATGAGCGAGGATGAAGCATTCATTACCTTGGGAGCGATTGCCGAGTCAGATATTGGCCTCCCAAGTTTCTATACGGATTGTGAAGCGAAAAATGCAGAGTTGAATCTCCGGAAGTATCTCGACCGGGCCGGTT
>CAZWSS010000088.1:0-1880 GCA_964636795.1 uncultured Gammaproteobacteria bacterium | reverse complement strand
CCAAGGACGGCCGGGAGTTTCTCCCCCTCCCCACGTTCCAGAAGGGTCCCATGACCCGGCTGGACTGGGAGGGCACCAAGAAGGTGCTCCGCGGGACCACCGACCCCCTCACGGGAGAGACGATGGACTCCCCCGCGGGGTTCCTCCTCTCCTTCCCCGACGGGGAGGTCGAGCAGGCGGTGAAGGCGGCCGGCCTCCGACTGCTGGCGGGCTTCTCCCGCCACATGCTGGAGGGGCACTCGGGGCTCCCCCGCCGCTGGAGAGCAACGGGCGGCCCAAGGGCCCGCCGCTCGAGGAGCGGGCGCGGAAGGCCGCCAAGGCCGCGCGCGACCGAAAGAAGCGGCAGGAGAGCCGCGGCCCGTCGGCGGAAGTGCCGATGCGCCCCCTCACCCCGGCCGAGCGGCGCGGCCCGCCCGCCGCCGAGAAGCCGATCACCCGCAAGATCGGCAGCAAGAAGAAGTAGCCCACCCGCCATGGTAGCCCTGCGTGCAACGCGTAGGGCGGCAGGTCGCGAGCTGCTTCCAACACCCATACGAACACCCCCTCCGGCTTCCGGTGGGGGTGTTTCGTGCGAGGACGCTATGAGCTGTTAGCAATCAGCTATTGGCAAGACCCGGCGAAAAGCTAATCGCTAACCGCGCACTGATTTGCTAGAATACCCTCATGGCAAAAAAGCGTCGTGCCCCACGCCCTTCCCTTGGAGAGCAACTTTCATCAGGCGCCAAGCGCGGCCTGGTTTTTATTGTCCTCATCGCGCTTGCCCTCCTCATCATCCTCGCCGCCTTCCAATCCGCCGGTGCCGTTGGAGCTTACATCGACCATCTCATGGCGCTGGGATTTGGGTGGACGCGCCTGGTGGCCGCCCTCGCCCTCATCATCTTGGCCTTCAGCGTGGTGGTGCCCCACTCGCAGCGCATCACCCCATGGACCCACATCGGCACCCTTCTCCTCTTCCTCTCCGTCACCGGCTTCATAGACCTCCTCGCCCTCAAAAACCAACCCATCACCGATGCCATTCTTTCGGCCAACGGCGGCTACGTGGGGCTGCTCTTTCAACAAATCGGCGTGCGCACGGTGGGGTTTGCCGGATCGCTCGTGATCCTTTTGGCATTGATCGCCATCGCGCTGATTTTGATCTTCCACAGGTCGTTCCAGGACCTTTTGGGATTGCTCGGCCGATTCCGTGGGGAAGGAGAGGAAGATGTAGGGGCAGGTCGCGACCTGTCCGCACAGGAATCCGAGGGTGAGGACGTCGAGGAAGAGACCAACGAATCCCCACGCCGGTCGCTCAAAGAGTTGATGGCGCGCCGGAGCGAACCGGCCAAGGAAGAGGAGAAGCTCCTGACCACTCGGCGCCGCAAGCGCATCGAGCTGCCGCTGGACTTACTTGATGGCACCAGCAAGAAGCCCGACTCGGGCAACATTTCGCGCAACAGCGAAATCATCGAACGGACATTCGAGACCTTCGGCATCCCCGTGGAGATGGTAGATGTTGCCGTAGGCCCCACCATTACCCAGTACGCGATCCGACCCGCCGAGGGCATCAAACTGTCGCGCATCGTGGCGCTGCAAAACGATCTGGCGCTCGCCCTCGCCGCCCACCCCATCCGCATCGAGGCGCCGATCCCTGGCAAGTCGCTGGTGGGCATCGAAGTGCCCAACAAGTCCATCGCCTCCGTGCCGTTGCGAACGATCTTGGAAGCGGCCGCATTCAAGAAGGCAGACACGGAACTCACGATCGGTCTTGGCAAGGATGTCAGCGGCACCGCCTGGGTGGCCGGTTTGGAAAAAATGCCTCACCTTCTAGTGGCGGGCGCAACCGGATCGGGGAAGTCGGTGTGTCTCAACAACATCATCGTCAGTTTGCTTTACCAACACGG
>CAZWSS010000087.1:0-1881 GCA_964636795.1 uncultured Gammaproteobacteria bacterium | reverse complement strand
CAGCCCGACCAATCAAGACGGATGCATAGCTCAGCTGGTTAGAGCGCTGCGTTCACATCGCAGAGGTCCCTGGTTCGAGTCCAGGTGCATCCACCAAAAGGCCCCGACCCGTCGGGGTTTTTTGTTTGGGGTACAATGCCCCCATGCCACTCATCATCTTCATCTTTCTCGCTATCGCGTCGGGCATTGTTAGCGTGGTCGATCAGCCCATCATCGTCTCGGCTCCCGCAGATCAGGTGCGCTATGTCCTGCCGGCCAGCAATGATCGCATCGTGCCCGAGCCGCCATCCACTACCATTACCTTCGTGGGCGACATCATGCTCGCGCGTGAGGTTGAGCGGGCACTCATCAAAAACGGGATTGATTGGCCGTTTACAGAGATCAAAGATACGTGGACAGATTCCGATCTCGTGGTCGGCAACTACGAGTCCACTATCCGTGACGCCTACCGCTACGAGGGTGAGGTGTTGGCGTTCGATGTCCTACCCCAGCTCAACGCTGGGTTGAAAAATGCCAGTTTCACGCACCTCTCGCTCGCCAACAATCATAGCGACGACTTTGGGGCGGCGGTGACGCAACGAACGCGGGAGACCATCGAAGCGCTCGGGATTACAACATTCGGCGACCCCGTCGAAAGCGAGCAACACGTGGCTCGTACCGGCGGTGATTTACCCATCAGCTTGATCGGCTTCCACGCTTTCTTGGAAGAACCCTCGTCGCTCATTGAAACGATTCACCAAGAAGACGCCGCCGAACGCTTCGTGATCATCTTCCCCCACTGGGGCAACGAGTACGCGCCCCAGCCCTCTGTGGCACAGCGCGAGGCAGCGGAGATGTTCATCAACGCCGGCGCTGACCTTATCATTGGTGCACACCCGCATGTGGTACAGCCCATCGAGCTCGTCCGTGGCGTACCGGTCGCATGGTCGCTGGGCAACTTCATTTTTGATCAGGACTGGTCGCAGGCCACGCAAGAAGGCCTGATGCTGACCGTGACCGTCACAGACAACATGGTAACGATTGCGCCGGTGCCAGTTAGCATCCAAGGCCGCCAGGCCCTCCTCATGGAAAGCGCGCGCGCTCAAGAAATCTTGGACGTGATCGGCGCCCCCACCGGCTCCCTCTCCTTTACGCGAACACCCGTCCAAACCCCATGACACAGAAAGAACAATATAAGGAGGTGCTGCGACGGCTGCGGAAGCACTACACTAAGGCGCCCGACACGTTTGTGGTGTGGTCGACTCCGTTGGAGCTTGTGATCGCCACGGTCTTGTCTGCCCAGTGCACCGACAAGCGGGTCAACCAAGTCACCAAGGTGCTTTTCAAAAAGTACCGAACCGCGGGAGCGTATGCTCATGCCGACCTTGGCACCCTCAAGCGCGAGATTTACTCGACTGGTTTTTTCAATTCCAAGGCGAAATATCTGCAAGGCATCGGCGCACGGTTGATCGAAGCGTTTGATGGACAGGTGCCATCGAGTTTTGACGACCTCCTGACGCTCCCGGGCGTGTCGCGTAAAACGGCGAACTTGATCATGGCCAAGCTCTACAAGAAACCGACCGGCGTTGCGGTGGACACCCACGTGCGCCGCATTGCTCCCCGACTTGGCTGGACGAAGGAGAAAAAGAACGTCGTCAAAATCGAACGCGACCTTAATCAGTTGCTCAATCCCCGTGACTACCTCAACGCCAATGAATACCTGATCATGCTCGGCCGCGACCTGTGCAAAGCCACCCCGAGGTGCATCGACTGTCCATTGCAAGATATCTGCCCGACAGGGAGGAAGAATCTGAAAACAAGATAGCTGGTCATCCTGGACACAAGTGCGCAGTAGATACTAACAAACGGTTACTGAGAGACCCTCCGTGAAGTTGGTGACTC
>CAZWSS010000086.1:0-2057 GCA_964636795.1 uncultured Gammaproteobacteria bacterium | reverse complement strand
GGTCGCGTTCTTCCAACTCGGCGCGGGCGGCGCGCTCAAAGGCATCGGCGCTCCGGGCACGCTTGAGCAAAAACGGCGTCACCCCCCAGCGCAACTGCAATTGAAGCACTTGCTGATCCTCGATCGCCGCAATGTACACGGGCATCTCGGGGCGATGACGATTTACCATTGTAGCGATTTCGCCATACTGCAACCCGGTCACGATCGCACCGGCGCCCTTCTTGGCATGGAGCCGAATGGTCTTGGCGAGCACTACGTCTTGATCGTCCACGCACAACTCATCAGGTCGCAGATCATCAAACACGCTTTGCTCGGTGGCCTCGGCGATTTTCGCCAACGTCTCCACGGCTTTTACCGGATACTTCCCACTTGCCGACTCGGCCGAGAGCATCACCGCGTCCGCATGATCAATCACGGCATTCGCCACGTCGGACACCTCGGCGCGCGTGGCCTTGGGCTTCTCCTTCATACTCTCCAACATTTGTGTGGCCACAATCACCGGCACGCCTGCGCAGCGGCACTTGCGCACAATCTCCTTCTGCCGCAGCGGCACCTGCTCCTCGGGAATCTCCACTCCCAAGTCGCCGCGCCCGACCATCACCGCATCGGCCTCCTCGATGATCTCGTCCATGCGCCGCATAGCATCGGCCCGCTCCATCTTGGCGACAATGTGAATGTGGCCGGCCTTGACGTTTTGCCGCTTCTCCTCGCGCTTGATGAGCTCACGTAATTTGCGAATGTCCTCCGCGCTGCTCACAAACGAGAGCACAATCATGTCCACGCCAGCGCGCACCCCGAAAGCCACGTCTTTTTGATCCTTGGCCGTGAGCGCCGAGAGCCGCACTGAAGAATCGGGCAGATTGATGCCCTTGTTGGACGTCACCAACCCCCCCACTTCCACCCGCGCCGCCACCGCGCCTTGGTGGGTTGAGGTTACGCGGCAGACAACGTTGCCGTCGTCAATCATGATCCGGTCACCTGCTTTTACATCTCGGGTGAATCCGCCGTAGGTGACCGGGATCTGCTGCTCACGGTCGGTATAGGTCTTGGCACGTGGCGAAAAATGCACGGTGGCGCCTTGGCGAAACTCCAGCCCATCGTGAGGCAGGCTGCCCACCCGAATCTTGGGGCCTTGGAGATCTTGCAAAATGGGAATCGGCTTGCCCAGTTCCCTGGAAAGCGCCCGGATAGAATCAATAAACCCCTGATGCTGCTCGTAGGTACCATGCGAAAAATTGAGCCGCGCCACATCCATGCCGGCTTGGATCATCTTTTTTAGCACCGTCCTCTTCTCGGAGGCAGGACCAATGGTGCACACAATCTTTGTTCGACGCATACGGCTCGGCTAGGTTTTGTGTTCGGCGGTCTTGCGCGTGCGCTTGGACAAAAGCGCGTTCAACTCCTCCTGGAATGTCTGCACATCCTCGAACTGCCGGTACACACTCGCGAATCGGATGTAGGCCACCGAGTCGAATCGCCGCAGCCGATTCATGACGATCTCACCCACATCGGTGCTGGTAATCTCGGACGAGCTTTGCCGCTGAATGTCGCGCTCAATGCTATGCACCAGTTTACGCAACCGCTCCTCCGTGTAGGGGCGCTTTTCCAAGGCCTTCAGCACCCCGCGCAGCATCTTTTCACGCACATACGTCTCACGCCGACCGTCCCGTTTGACCACCGTGAGATCCATAAGCTCCACCTCCTCCAAGGTGGAGAACCGGTAGCTGCACTTGGTGCACTCGCGGCGGCGCCGAATGCCCATTGAGTCGGCCGATTCCCGCGTATCCACCACGCGGCTATCCTTGTTGCACAGGGGGCATTGCATAGCAAAATTATACCAGAAATCGAGAAAACTTACCGAGAAACCCGCCGTATAGTCGCTACCGCGACATACGGGGCGGGTGCCCCGCCTGCCATGCCGCGCAGCTTCGCAGCGCCGGCGGGCGGCGGGTCACATCATCTTGCGTCGAATGAAGGCGGGAATGTCGATGCTTTCTTCTTGGGATTC
This sequence comes from uncultured Gammaproteobacteria bacterium, assembly GCA_964636795.1. GTDB lineage: Bacteria > Patescibacteriota > Patescibacteriia > UBA9934 > UBA11717 > UBA11717. The sequence goes on along the minus strand of CAZWSS010000086.1, from coordinate 49 downwards.
CTCGGCCGAGTGCTCCGGTTCCGCATGGGAGGCAGGCGACGGCTCCGAG
>CAZWSS010000085.1:1278-2089 GCA_964636795.1 uncultured Gammaproteobacteria bacterium | reverse complement strand
ACGGTTCCCTGGATCTCTCCGCCCCGACCGGCACCATCGTGTGGACCAAGGGAACAGGGACGATCACGTTGTCAGGTTCCACCGCACAGCAAGTGAACCTGCTCGGCAGGAGCGTGGAGGACATGGTGGTGGCAAAGAGCGGCGGCAGGGCGGTCTTCACGGGGACGGGAACAACGGATAGCTTGAACGTGACGCAGGGGACGGTGGACTTCAACGGCAAGGCCATCACGACGGTGGGGAACCTGACGATTGGGACGTCGGGACAGGTGAATCCGGTGGGCCTGCCGGGGTCGGTGGTCACGGTGGGTGGAGATATGACGTTGACGGGCGAGAGCGCAGACAAGCTGAATTTGAGCGCGACGGGGAGCTGGACCTTGGATGTGGCGGGGACGGCTGCGGCAAGCCACGTGGACGTGCGGTACTCGGATGCCTCGGGCGGGAATGCAGTGATCGCCAGGGGAAGCACGGATGGAGGGCAGAACTATAACTGGCACTTCGGGAAGAGCATCGTGGGGACGCTCTACGGCAACGAAGGGTCTATTCCCCTCTCCGGGAAGAAAGTGAGCGTCAGTGTGAATGGAGGGGCGGTGACGGGGAGCGGGACAACGGATGCAGGAGGGCAGTTCATCCTCCACTCCACGGCCGTGATGACGGGCGGGAGCGTCGTAAGTATCTTCGTAGACGATGAGACGGAGGATGCCGTGACGGTGACGCTCGGGAGCGGATCGAACATGACGGGCGTGGATCTCTACCAGAACAGATTGATCGTGCGAAGCGATTCGGGTTCCGTGGCCCTCACCAACGCCCATCT
>CAZWSS010000085.1:0-1268 GCA_964636795.1 uncultured Gammaproteobacteria bacterium | reverse complement strand
CGGCGGCGACAGTGACATTTCCGCGCTCTACTCGGTTGCGGGCGGGAACCTCAGTGTTGCCTCTGGGAAAGAGTTGATGATCTGGACGGGGGATACGTTTGCGCCGGGCGGGGCAGTGACGGTGACGGACCTGGATGTGAACGGAACGATGAGTATGGGCACAAATGCGTACACAATCTCCGGCAGCTTCGATGCAGTGCCCAATGCCTTCACGGCGACGGGAACAGGAACATTCACGGCGACGAGCGCGGGGAAGACGATCACGGCTACGGGCGGGACACTGGGGAAGGTGGTGTGGAACGGGGTGGGTGGAGGATGGACCATGATGAGCAACCTCACGATGAGTTCCGCGACGATCAATGCGGGGACGGTGACGGATAATGGAAAGACCGTGCGGGTGGATGGGGATATCAGCATTCCGAATGTCGCTTCCTTGCTCACTTCCACGGGGCTCTGGGAAATGAGCGCGGATGGGAACATCGGGAATCCATCGTATGGCAGCAATCGCTTCCGGAAGCTCATTATCGATACGGGCATAACCGCGACGAGGACGGCGCAGGTGGCCACGAAGGACGGCTTCGTCCTGGAGGCCAACGCCACGCTCACGGGCAATTACAGTTTGCTGATCTACGGCCCATCGGTGAACGACTTCATTGATATGGAAGCTGAGAGCGCCGTGACACAGGGAGGTCTCAATATATACCTGCCAGGCAACTCCACCTTCACGCAGAGTGCCTTCTCAGTCTCGGTGCCTGTCCTGGTTTGGCACATGGGCGCTACAAGCACCATCCGCATGACCGGCGACTGGACGACGGGCACCTTCAATCTCTACGGCGGAGCAGCATCTGATACAGAGGCGAAGACGGGCAATCTGGACACCAACGGCTACAACCTTACGGTGAGCGGCTCCCTCGTTCTCGGCTATTCTAACCCGGCAACGCCCCAGCTCTACCAAGCAAAGGTCCTCTTCAAGAACGGGACGCACCGCATTACGGGTAGCCTGTCCACCGCCGGCCAATACACGCATGGCTACGCGGAACTCGGCTCCGGCACCATCCTCGTCGGAGGGAATATCAACGGGACATACACATCGGTCCGCCCGCAGCAATCGCACGTGGTCCTCAACGGCGCCTCCGCGCAATCCATCGTGACGGGCACGGGAGCCAGCGCCTTCTACAAGTTGACACACTCGGGCGCCGCGGCGGTAACGGTTTCGGGCTCTAGCCTCCGGATGGGTTCCGGGCTGACGTTGAAGAGCACGGCCGGCA
>CAZWSS010000084.1:0-2097 GCA_964636795.1 uncultured Gammaproteobacteria bacterium | reverse complement strand
GACCAAGTCCCTCATAAACGCAAAAACAGGCCTGTTTTGCCTGTTTTTTGCTCACCCTTATGAATCGAGATCTTCAAGGAGCGCGCCACCCACGTAGTTCGGCGGCAAAAGATAGATGTCTATGAACGCCTTGTAGCGAGCAAGCCATTCTCGCTGCTTGTACCATCCACTCATGATATACGGCCGCAACGATGCCGAGACACCCTGCGATTCGACGCCCAGACGACGACACGTCCAGAGGGCGCGCGGAAGATGAAAGTCCTGGGAAACAAGAATGGCGTGATCAATGCCCCACAGATCATGCGCTCGGATACAGGTGTCGTAGGTGCGACGTCCGGCATAGTCGGCGTGGACAACGTCCGACGGCACGTCGAGCCCATCAACCAATGCCATTTTCATGGCCTCCGGTTCCGAGTACCCTTCAAAGCGATTATCGCCCGAGACCAATATGCGCTGCACCTTCTTTTGTTGGTAGAGCTCTGCGGCAACCATAAGGCGATCCATCAGCGCGTCCGACGGCGTTCCATCGCGCTTCAACCCCGCCCCAAACACAATGGCCACGGGCTGCGGCTTTGCATCGGCAGCTATCACGATCGCTCCCTTCGGTACACGGACCGCAAACGCCGACAACAACAGCAACAGGCCCAACACCGCCACAGTTCCCCATCGCTTTCCTCTCAACATGATCATGCGGGTCGCTTATGTGCCTTACTCCTTGATGTGAATATACACCCTGTTATAACTGTCTCCTGGTTTCCAATCGGTATGATATACATCGCAAAGTTTCCCATCCAGCTCAACATCCGTAAAACGAGCCTCGCCATACCCCTTCGGTGCCTCCTTGCCCGTCATCACATCATTGTATTGAGGGAGCTGTTCCTGCAATCCCGCCTCTCGCAGCGCATCCATCCAAAACCGTACTCCCTTCCACACATCGCCATTGCCTTTGTTGAATGCCTGTCCTTCCATACACGTTGTTTAGGTTACTGAAAATGTTACCACCTCTATGTTGTTCCCGTCCGGATCAAGAACAAATGCCGCATAGTATGCCTCACCATAATCTGGACGCGGTCCCGGTGGACCGTTGCCTAAACCACTGACTCCCATCGCCGCCTCGTAAAATAGCTGCACAGTCTTTTGATCCCGCGCTCGAAAGGCAATGTGTACACGTGGAGTGACAGCCCGTGCATCATTCGCTTGAGAAATCAACACTCTTCCCGCCGAGATCTCGAACTCAGGTTCGTTCCCCACGCCAAAGCCATACAATCCCTCTTCCGCGCCTCCCAGGTTCACTTTCATGCCAAGCACAGCAAGTGCTTTCGCATAGAACACATAGCTCGCATCAAGATCGTGAACGTATATGGTGATGTGATCAATCATACTCATTTCATAGATCTGCCAGCACGATGTGGGGCACTGACTTTTTTAGCATACCGTGTTTATTTTACATGAACGACGTCTTTTCAGGTAGCGCTTAACCTGGTACGTTTTCCTACGATGCATCCCACCCAATGGGTTGCCCGGACCCCACGGCCGTGTTACCATGCCCGCGCTCCTTAGAACATTCCGGGGTGGCGCAGCGGTAGCGCAGTGGACTGTGGCACAACGTTCGCTATACTGCCACTATGGCAGACAAACGAACATACGCCGATCGTGCAGAAACCATCAAAAGAGCCGTTTCCAAAAGACGTAGGCGTCTGAAGGAAATGGCCATTGAATCTTTTGGTGGAGCGTGCCAGATGTGCGGCTATAACCGATGCATTGAAGCCCTTCAGTTTCATCATAAAGATCCGAGTCAAAAAGAGTTCGGTCTGGCTAAGTCCGGCCTCACTCGATCATGGGCACGGGTACAGAGGGAAATTGAAAAATGCATTCTCGTTTGCTCAAACTGTCATGCAGAGATACACGCCGGCCTACGCAGCCCTCATCAGAAATGACGAGGTGAAACAGGGTGAACTGACTGGAAGCCTACGTCGCGCAAGCGATACGGTAATCAGCAGCCAAGCCCCGCCATTGGCGGGGAAGGTTCAGAGACTATCCGCAAGGAGTACTGTCCCGTCGGACGGGATGGGAAGCGCCCTGCATCCTCACGTGAGG
>CAZWSS010000083.1:0-2159 GCA_964636795.1 uncultured Gammaproteobacteria bacterium | reverse complement strand
CTGCCTTGATCTTTCTGCCGGAATGCGATATCTTTGCGCCTTGTATGGCACAAGGCAACGTCATTGTTCGATTCGAAGAGGTTTCCTTTGGATACCGCTCGGAGAACCCCATTTTGGATGAGGCGAGTTTTTCGGTGCGAGAGAACGCCAAACTCACGTTGATGGGGCAAAACGGGGCGGGGAAGAGCACGATTTTTAAATTGATTACGGGTGAGCTCAAGCCCGACAAAGGGAGCGTCCACCTCTTGCCTGGGACGACAATCGCCACAGCCAAACAGGTGATGGCGCGCGAGCATCTCACCGAGACGGTGCGTGAGTATTTTTCTCATGCATTTTCGGAGGTTCCCTATAACTTGGACAAGCGCATTGCCGACATCCTTGAGGTCGTAAACCTGCCAGCCCCGATCGACAAAGCCGTCGGAAGTTTTTCCGGTGGGCAACAGGCACGTCTGTTGCTTGCTTTCGCGCTGATCCAGGAGCCCAATATCTTGCTGCTCGATGAGCCCACCAACAATCTCGATCGCGACGGCATCAACCACCTCACGATGTTCTTGATCATGTATCCCAAGACCGTGCTGGTGATCTCCCACGACGCGGACTTTTTGAACAGCTTCACCGAGGGGGTGCTGCACTTGGATGTCTACACCGGAAAAGTGGAAAAATATGACGGCAACTATACGGACGTATGCGAGGAGATTACCGCGCGGGTGGAGCGCGATCGAGCAAAAAACGCACAGTTGCTACGGACGATTCAAGATCGCAAGGACAAGGTGAACTTTTTTGCGCACAAGGGAGGCAAGATGCGTAAGCTTGCCAGCAAACTGAAAGATGAGGTGACCGAGGCCGAGGAGAATATGGTGGATGTTCGCCGCGATGATCGGACGATTGGCGACTTCACGATCCCGTCACAGTATTTTACCGAGCCGGTGGTGCGCCTGACGGCCGTCAAAGTCATTGAGAATCATAAGGCGCATCGTGTCCCATTTGATCTCACACTGCGTCGGAAGGAGCATGTGCTGATCTCGGGTCCAAATGGAATCGGGAAGAGCACGCTCTTGCGTACGCTTGCCGAGGAAGTCGATGCAGATGCCACAATTACCAACGGGGTGAAGGTTGGCTACTACAAACAGGATTTTTCCGGACTCGATTTTGAGCAAACGGCCTACGCATCGCTTGCGGCCATGATGGACGTGCCCGACAACGAGATCATTCGACGGACAGGGGCACAGTTTCTGCTCGACGGCGAAGCGCTCGCGACACCCATTGGAGCATTGTCCGAAGGCCAAAAGGGGTTGCTGTGCTTTGCGCGATTTGTTTTGCAAGCGCCCGGCCTCCTCATTTTTGACGAGCCTACCAACCACATCAACTTCCGCCACCTGCCCGTGATCGCCCGTGCGTTGGGTGCCTACGAAGGGTGTATGCTGGTGGTCAGCCACGCGGAGGACTTTGTAAAACAGATTCGCTTTGACCGTGCGCTCGATCTCGCAACATTGCTCTAGCCCGTCATTGCGAGGAGTCCGACGACGAAGCAACCGCTATTAGTAACCTCACCTATGAAAAGCGCATATCCCAAGAAAGGTTTCGGCGGGCGGAAGAGCACGTACAAGGGAGAAGTGAGCGGCGGACGGAAATATAGCGGCAGCACCTGGAGCCGTGAGGATAAGCATGATCGCGCGGATCGCCCGACCTTGCACAAAGCAACATGCAGCCAGTGTGGAGCGGCGTGTGAGGTACCCTTCAAGCCCAACGGCAAGAAGCCGGTCATGTGCCGCAACTGTTACCGTCCGGAAGAGGGGGGTGAATTATCCCCACGTAAGGATCGTCGTAGCTCTGATCAATCCAAGCCGTATGCAAAGTCCTATGCCAAGCCGGCCTATGGGTCACCAGCAACGCCAAGCAACACGGAGGTGGTGGATCAACTGAAGACATTGAACATGAAAATGGATCTCGTGCTGCGCGCTTTGGCGGAGCTTGGGAAACGCGAGGATTAGGTGCCTGTGGTTGACCGATAATCTCTCGCCCCGTATAGTGGCGACGTTACTCATAACCTCCAATCATATGATGGATGAGAACACGACGATGCCAGCGAACGACGAATCCGTCGTCCCCCCCGTTGTTCAACCGGTAATGCCGGAAGAGGCAGCCCCGGCCGAAGACGA
>CAZWSS010000082.1:0-2210 GCA_964636795.1 uncultured Gammaproteobacteria bacterium | reverse complement strand
GCGACGATCTTCTGCCACGCGAGCACGGCAAGTACCGAGAGCAACGGGATGAGAAGTTCAACAACCTCGATATCAAGTCCCGTCATCGCCCGCGCAAACCCAAGCAGCCACGGCAACCCCAACCACATGCCGGGAAGAAGCTCGCCACCCGCAACAATCATGCTGCGCGGATGCACCAAGCCGCCGAGTTCGTCTGCATATGCCGCCGGTTGTTGGTACGCACCGCCAAACAAGGGGATGCGCTGCGCAAAATACGCCGCTGCCAATTCATCGGGCGCGTTGTAGAGACCCGTCACCGACAACGGGTACCACGCATAGGCAAAAAACAGCGCCACCGCGCCAAGGAGAATAAATGCATTTTTGATGCGTAGAGAGTGCATGTCGCGTTGCCGTTCTCGGTAAGGAAGAGTGATCAATGATCAAGACCCAATGCAAGGGAAAAGGTTAACGGAGTTGCCCTTTGGCTTTGGACTGGATCTTGATCATTGGATATTCTTCACTACTGGTTGATCAAATCCCATACGTCACCAAGCTCATGATCGCAAAGAAGATGGCGAGGATGAGGATGATGGTGCCCAACGTGGTCAAAAGCGGCAGCGAGAACGCCAGCGCGCACACCAGCGCCACCACGCCCGTGGACTGCAAGAACATCTTGGTCTTGCCCCAGGCGTTGGCCATCACAATGCCGCCGTCATGCTTGTAGCGCAGCGCGCCCGCCACGATCGCCACTTCAAAAAACAGCAAGAGAATGGTGAGCCACCACCCCACCGCCTGGGTGATGACCACCACCGCGGCAAGTGAAATAAGCAACTTATCGGCCAGCGGATCGTAAAATGATCCCCACTCGGTGACCTGTTTGCGCACGCGCGCCAGCGACCCGTCAATCACATCCGTAAACGCCACAAAAATAAAAAACGGGATCGCCCACGCCCACGCGCCAATCGCCAAGCCCCACACGGCAAACGGCGTCATCAAAAACCGTGAGACCGTGACGTGGTTGGGTGTCACCCATCGCGGAATGAGCGGCAATACCAACCAACGCATGGCGTGGTCATGGGGGTAGAGTTTGTTGGGATCGCGGTGGCGCCTCATGCTACAATGCCGCTATATGCTCGTGAAAATGCGGGTTCAGTATAGCATTGCGGTGGGCGTTGCACTAGCGGTTTTTGCGCTTGGCATGGCCTCATCATATGCGATCGCCTCCGGTCTGGGGCTCGCCGCGTTGGTGACCCTCTCCGCGCACCGGTGCGCTCGGCTGTTTGAAAATGAACTCGGCCTCACTCGTTGGCTACTCGGGCTCATCGTAGCGCTCTCGTTGTTGATGATCGGCGGCAGTGCCGTGTACTACGCCGCAACCGTCACGCCGTTTTCCGTTTTCTGGCTCGTGGCCTTGCTGCCGTTTGTGTCGTGGATCGTCACACAACACACGGAAGTGAAGGAACCGTTGATATCCACCGACGCGTCCCATCACCTGATGTGTGGCGTGTGGATCGCCCTCGTGGCGCTCGCGCTCATTGCCTTCTTCGTGACGCTTGGCGACCACCAAACCACCGACCCATCACGCTCTCCGTGGCTCGTTGTCTCCCCCGCCATTCTTTTGTGGATTGCCGCCGCCCTGCTCGGATTGTTTTTCTTGGCACGGCAAGGCGCTGTGCGGTTGGCCGTGATCGGAGCCGCTGCCACCGTGTTCGCCGCCGTGAGCGTTGCGCTCTTTGCCTTCCCGCTCGGCTACGGCTTTGACTCATTCCTCCACCAAGCCACCCTCGACCACATTGCACTCAACGGCACCATCACCCCCAAACCGTTTTACTACATCGGACAGTACGCGATTGAACTCCTTATGATGCTTGCTACCGGTGCCACGTCGCATACCATCGACACCGCTCTCGTTCCCTTGCTGACCGCCCTCCTCCTTCCCGCTGTTGCCGCCACCAGCATCTGGCACATCACCAAGCGCCCGGTGCCCACAGCCCTCGCCGCCCTCGGCACCCTTCTCCTCCCCCTCGCGCCCTTTATCAACACCACACCGCAAGGTCTCTCGATGTTGTGGTCGTTGATCGTGATGTTCCTCGCCCTCCCGCTGCTCGTCTCCGGCCATCGCCTTACGCCGCCATGGGTGCTCGTCGTGGTGTCGATCGCGGCCGTGCTTGTCCATCCGCTCGCCGGACTGCCCTCCTTGTTGTTTGTGTCATTGACGCTCGTGCAGGCGC
>CAZWSS010000081.1:0-2224 GCA_964636795.1 uncultured Gammaproteobacteria bacterium | reverse complement strand
GATAGCGACAAACATCGCGGTCTTGCCTTCTTCTTGAAGTTTTGTGGCCGACGCTTCAAACGGTTCAAGACCAGCGATCTTTTCGTTCCGCAAGAAATCTGGTTTACCGATCATCACCACACGACCCGCGATGGCACCGAAAACTCCGCCTGCTGTCACCGAACGAAAATCTTTCACAGCCTCGAAAACGATACCTTGTTCTTTCGCGCCCTTCACAATCGCGGCAGCGAGCGGGTGCTCACTGTTCTGCTCAAGTGAGGCGGCAAGACGCAGGAACTCCTTTGCGTCGAGACCACCGGTTGGCAGGACATCCACGAGCTTGGGTTTTCCCTCCGTGAGAGTGCCCGTCTTGTCCACGACAAGCGTGGTGACTTTCTCCAACCGTTCAAGCGCTTCGGCGTTTTTTACGAGCACCCCTGCCTGTGCGCCGCGTCCGACGCCAACCATGATGGACATCGGAGTGGCCAAGCCAAGAGCGCACGGACAAGCGATGATGAGGACTGCGACGGCGTTGACGATCGCATGCGCGAGCTTGGGCTCCGGCCCAAGCCATATCCAGAGAGCAAAAGTGAGCACCGAAACAGCCAGCACCATTGGCACGAAGATGCCCGCGACTTTGTCGGCAAGGCCTTGAATGGGCGCGCGGCTGCGCTGGGCTTCGGCAACCATGTTCACGATCTGCCCAAGCAACGTGTCGCTACCGACCCTCTCGGCACTCATGACGAAACTGCCGGGGCCATTAACGGTGCCACCCGTCACTTTATCACCGACTGTTTTTTCCACCGGAAGGGGTTCGCCGGTCACCATGGACTCCTCCACACTAGAATGGCCTTCAACCACCGCGCCATCCACGGGCACCTTGTCACCCGGAACCACACGCAACCAATCACCGACTTTTACTTGTTCGAGAGGGACTTCATGATCGCCTCCCCGGACAACTTGTCGCGCCGTGGGCGGTGCAAGATTTAGCAACGCTTTGATGGCACTTCCCGTGCGACTGCGGGCGCGAAGTTCGAGCACCTGACCGAGAAGCACCAGCACAACGATCGCTGCTGCAGCCTCAAAGTAGATGGCAACCTTGCCCTCGTGTTGCATTGTGTTTGGGAATAGGTTGGGCATGAGCATCGCTAAAGCGCTAAAGACGAACGCTGCACCCACGCCGATGGAGATCAGCGTAAACATGTTCAAGTGACGCGTCACGACGGAACGCCAGCCGCGCTCGAAGAACGGCCAGCCCGCCCACAAAACCACAGGCGTGGTGAGCGCAAATTGCAACCAGCGCGAGGCGTCACCAATCACCCAGGGTTGTTTGTCCAGCCGGGGGATCAAGTGCGCCATCGCAAGGACAAATACCGGCACCGTCAGCACGGCGCCGATCCAGAAACGTCGCGTCATGTCGCGCAGCGCGGCGCTATCCTCGTCATCCGTGCCTGTTGCCACCGTTTTCGGTTCCAGCGCCATTCCGCACTTAGGACAGGAGCCAGGCCCCTCTTGAACCACTTCCGGATGCATCGGACAAGTGTGAATCGTTTTACCCACAGCAGCTTTCAGATTTTTTTTCCGGCTTAGCACCGGAGGATGCGGACAAAAACTTTTGCTGGCACTGGTCGCCACAGAAGTAGGACGTCTTCCCATCACGTTCAGCGTGAAGAGCGGTTGCTTTGTCCACGTTCATTCCGCAGATCGGATCTTTGATCATGTTTTTCATGTTCGTACCCCCTTGAGTTGTTGTATTCTAAAAGCCCGTTTTTTACGTAGATGTGTTTTATTGAAAATTCTCGGACAATTCCCGCATCAGTTGGACACCGCCTCATTCATGATTTTCACAATAGTGTTCTCCACTTCCTGCGCCACACCTTTCAGCTGCGGCGCATTGAACATCTCTAGAAGAGTGGTGGGCTTCAAAGTTGCCAGAATGGTTTTACCTCCCTCCTCGTAAACGGAGATTCGGCATGGTAGGGCGGTGGAGACGCTCATGTCTTGGTCGAGCACCTTCTTGGCTTGTTGCGGCTGGCAGACCTCGAAGATCAGACATTCACGGGCAAATTCAACACCCTTTTTCGCCATGGTCTCTTTGAGGTTGTGAACCTGCATGACACCAAAGTGATTGGCCTGCACGGCTGTCTGCAAGGCAGTCGCAGCTTCACTCACGGCTTTCTCAGTAGATAATTTTATCAACATAGGTTTCATTAGATCGCCCTCGACAGCAATACCCCGAAGGCCA
>CAZWSS010000080.1:0-2244 GCA_964636795.1 uncultured Gammaproteobacteria bacterium | reverse complement strand
TTTTACAACATCCCGACACAATCTCAAATCTACAACTTGTTGGAAAATCGTATGGCTCGGGTGCGATAAAGGTTGAACCACGATCACTTGAGCGATTACCCATCAGTTCTGATCTTGTTCATAAACTTGGACTGAAACCGACTAGATCGGCGTCTTTGTTTTCTTATCCAATAGTAGATTTCGCCGATTTGTCTGTATTGCCTATCTCACCTTCACGGTAAGCTCTTTGTCTTTAGCGTCCACAACAAGGGTGCTGTCGTCTTTGAGGGACTGGGTGATAATGAGCATGGAGATGGGGTTGAGGAGGCGATCTTGAATGACGCGCTTGAGGGGGCGGGCGCCGAATTGAGGGTCGTAGCCGAGTTCGGCCAAGAGATCCTTGGCTTTTTTTGTTACCTCCAGTCCGATGCTTTGCAATTTGAGGCGGTCAGCAACCCTTTCAATCTGCTTCTCCACGATGAGGCGAATTTGATCCTTCCCGAGCGAATGAAAGATGATGGTCTCGTCCACGCGGTTCAAAAACTCCGGGCGGAACTGATCCTTCATGAGGTGCATGATCTTTTCTTCGAGCTCTTCATCATCCCGCGAGGTTTTGCTGTGCGCCTGCGTATGCCCATTATCAAACCCGATCTTGCTGCGCGTCCCGGACTCCAAAATGATGTCCGAGCCGATGTTGGAGGTCATGACGATGATGGCATTCTTGAAATTGACCTTGCGTCCCTTGGCATCCGTCAGATGCCCCTCGTCCAGGATTTGCAGCATTAAATTGAATACATCCGGATGTGCCTTCTCAATCTCATCAAAAAGCACCACGGAGTACGGGTGGCGACGAATCTTCTCTGTGAGTTGCCCCGACTCATCGTAGCCCACGTAGCCCGGTGGGGAACCGATCAACTTGGAGATGGCGTGCTTCTCCATGTATTCGCTCATGTCCACGCGCACAATATTGGTCTCGTCGTCGAACATAAACTCGGCCAATGCCCGCGCAAGCTCGGTCTTTCCCACGCCCGTCGGCCCCAAGAAAATGAAACTTCCGATGGGCCGATTCTCTTCTGCGATGCCCGCACGTGCACGACGCAATGCATTTGAGACAGCTTGGATCGCTTCCAATTGACCTACCACGCGCTCGGAGAGCTTGTCCTCCATATGTGCCAACCGTTCGGTTTCGCCTTGGAGCATCTTCACCACCGGTACGCCCGTCCAGTTGGACACCACGCGCGCCACGTCCTCCTCGCTCACTTCTTCCTTGAGCAGTCCGCGCTCTTTTTGCAATGATCGTAGCCGCGCCTCATGTTCGCGCATTTCTTTTTCAAGCTCGGGAATGCGCCCATAGCGAATCTCGGCAACCTTTTGCAGGTCGCCGCGACGTTCTTCAATCTCCGCTTCCGCGCGCAAGGCATCAATGCGCTTGCTCAACTCGCGCATGACCGTGATCTGGTCTTTCTCGGCCGTCCAGCGTAGCTCCACCTCGTTCACGCGTTCGGAGAGCTCGCTAATTTCTTTTTCCGCATCCTTCAGCCGCTCCTTGGATGCCTTGTCCTTTTCAATGCTCAACGCGGCCTTTTCGATCTCCAGCCGTTTCAGTTCGTTTTTGAGCGTGTTGAGTTCCTCGGGCATGCTATCAATGTCCATCCGCAACGCCGACGCCGCTTCATCAATCAAGTCCACCGCCTTGTCGGGGAGGAAACGATCGGTGATATAGCGCTGCGACAGATCCACGGCCGCAATGATCGCAGGATCGGTAATGCGCACCCCGTGGTGCAGCTCATATTTTTCCTTGATGCCGCGCAAGATCGCCACAGCATCCTCACGGTCGGGCTCCTCAACGAGCACCGGCTGAAACCGCCGCTCCAGCGCCGCATCTTTTTCGACATGTTTGCGGTACTCCTTCAACGTCGTGGCGCCTATGGCTTTGATTTGACCGCGAGCCAGTGCGGGTTTGAGCAAGTTGGCCGCATCCAACCCACCGCCTTCACCCGACGCCCCGGCTCCCACCAATGTATGAAGCTCGTCAATAAACAAAATATAGCGCCCCGATGCGTCGTTGATTTCGCGGATGATCGTTTTGAGCCGATCCTCAAACTCCCCGCGATACTTGGTGCCGGCCACCAGTGATCCGATATCCAAGCTGATGATTTCTTTGTTTTTCAAACTTTCGGGGGCGTCGTTGGAGAGGATGCGTTGCGCCAACCCTTCCACGATCGCCGTTTTGCCTGTGCCCGCCTCGCCAATCAGCACTGGGTT
>CAZWSS010000079.1:0-2274 GCA_964636795.1 uncultured Gammaproteobacteria bacterium | reverse complement strand
GGCTGATTCCAGTTGTTTGGAAGGAACGAGTGTTGATGGCGATTGGGATTACTGTAACGTATTGGCTGCTAAACTTAGTATTAAGCGCTGTCGTAAATAAAACTAAAGTTTCTTTACCATTTGTACAATTGCATAATTTGTCATTTCTAACCCCAAAGGGGTGAGAAATCTTTCTATCTAAAAACTCAATTGAAAACGAAGAAGGGGGCCATCTACGCAAATCTGCCTTTCAGCAAATCGCGTAAACGACCCCCACTACCCGCGAGACCTCCACTCTCACGGGTTCAGGTTGCAGCTACAGCCACACGGCCCGGGATTATACTCCCCGCCACCGGCCCGAACTGCCGCTGCCCCGAAGAGCAGCGAAAACAACACCACCAGAAAGAACACATGCCTCATCTTCATCTCTCTCCTCCTCTTCTTGACCAACCCGCAACCGGCGGGTAGTCATTGTTTGTAACGAACCAACCGCCGTCCCGATGGACGAGCGGCAAACAATCACGGATCACTGACGCGTTATTCCGATAGAAGTTCTGCTGGACGAAACAGACGTCCGCATCACCTACCGAAATCACGACTGCTATGTGACCTGGATCACCATCTCTATCCCCGCTGTCAAATACCAGCAGGTCATGAACCTTGGGTTTTGTTTTGCCGCCGTTCATGTAAGCGACAAGCCCTTTGGACTTGGCCTGCCACAGATATGAGTCCGCGTGACCGGTCTGTGTCATATTGCGGTGGCCAAGTATACGCGCGTAGAATCTCGGTTCACAAACTCCACACACTGGTACTGCAACCCGTATAGCCCGCGCGTTGACGCGATGTGTACATGGAGATACTCACCCATGTATGCGCCAAGGACTGCCCCATGGAACAGTCGGCCTGTAACGCCGAAGTCAACGAATCCGGTCCCGTTGACCTTTTGGACCACAGGGAACTGTTCATAGTCCCCGAACTGATTGCGGAGCCAGACTAGTCCAGTATCCAAATAATACTCCGCGAACCAGGGTCCCTTGTTCAACCAGTGCCGTATAGTTGAAAACGGCAGACTCTTGTTGAACAGAACCGTTTTGTCTCCGACTTCCGGCAGTATCACGTCCCGAAGCTCCCAGATGTATACGAGATCGAACTCGTCCGGGAGCTGTTCCACTGGCTCAATCTTGTATGGATTTTCATCCAACTGATTCGGCCTGTGAACAAGGTGGTAGACCCAGCGCTTACCGTCTTTCAGGGGTAATAGCCACGCCAGGTGGCTATTTAAGCTGGTTCCATCGTCCAGGATCTCATCATCATGAAGTGTGTCATGATAATGATACCCGGCCACGTACACCTTGGTGGGATCCAAAATTGACGTGAGCCAGAAATTCCGGTCATAATCCTCCGCGATCCGGCGTGTGCCGTCGGGGTTGGTCACAACCGAAAAATCTTTTGACCGATCGTAGACCGTACGCGCAATCGCATGCGCGTTGGTCTTGGGGAACCGCCAGGCCGACCCGCACTTCAGCCATTCCTTGCCGACGCTGAAGTTGATGGCATTGCACACGGCGGCCGAACAGACTTCATCGTCCAACATTGACTGCGGGACAAAGTTCGGCACCTCCAACGGCGCCTCTACCATGGCGTTCATGATGCCACGGATTTCCGCCGGGGTACGCTCGCGAGCTACCTTGTCCATCCATTCTTGTTCGGTCGCAGAACGGCCGAGCAGAAACATGATAACGAAAGAAGCCAAGGTGGCCACAACCGCACACAGCACGATTACTATAGATTTTCTCATGTCATTCCCTCCATTTTCAATGACGTAATACTATACCATATTTTGACACTTTTGTCAAGATGGTGTATTCTTTTTATATGAATAAATCCCAAGCCGAACAATTTATCCTCTCCCTGACAAACGTTGGCCGGAAAGAATATTTAGCCAACCGTAAGGACTGCGCGATTTACCTTAAACGTTTGCAGTTCTTTTTGGATTTGCTTGGCAATCCGGAAAAGAAAATCCCCCACTATATTCATGTTACCGGCACCAGCGGCAAAGGTTCGGTTTGTTTGATGTTGGATTCTATTTTGCGAGCCAGTGGCAAAAAAGTCGGTGTACTCACTTCCCCGCACGCGTCTGTAATTCAAGAACGTTGGGCTGTTGATGGAAAATTAATGTCGGGCAAGGACTTTGCCGAAGTTGTGACTGAAATCAAACCAAAATTTGACGAATATATTCGCCAATCCCCTTATGACATGATTTCATACTATGAAACCATGACCGCCATTGCTTTG
>CAZWSS010000078.1:0-2401 GCA_964636795.1 uncultured Gammaproteobacteria bacterium | reverse complement strand
GCTCTATGTCACCCGAGAGTTCGTCTACGGACTTGGCCTGTGCGCCAAACCCCATCCAACCGCCTATCAAGAGGGCGGCACAGATCAAAAAAATGAGACGACGGTGTAGAGAACTCATGGTAATGTTTGTTGAAGGCGACCTATGGCCTGCTCAATGCGCTTGAGAGCCTCGGGCACACCTAGAGCATACACCAACTCAAAGGGACTTTGCGAAACAGCACGGCCTGACAAGGCGATGCGAAGTGGCCACAGCACATTTCCTGTGGCAACGCCTAGGGTTTTGATCCACTCCTTGGTTTGCGTCTCAAATGCCTCCATATCTTTTACCTCATCCATGGGCGCTATGAAGTCCCTGGCTGCCCCAAGCATCTCCACCGCATCGCGCGCGTCGGATTTCTTCCACACCAAGAGTGCCGCGTCGTACTCGGGAAGATCAACATAGCCCGGCACCGCATCCATAATATCTTGGAGCGTGGTCGCGCGACGACTTTCAACTTCCACGATCTGCTCAATGCGCGGCGGGAGGTTACTCGTGCGCGTACGGAGTAAGTCCACAATCTTCGCCACGGGCATGTGTTGAAGATACTGCCGATTGAGCCAATCCAGCTTTTCAAAGTTGACCACGGCGCCGCTGGGCTTCACTTCCTCCAATCGAAAAAGCTCGATTAATTCCTTGAGCGTGTAGATTTCTCTATCCCCGGTCGGGTTGTAGCCCAACGTCGCCACAAAGTTTACGATCGCCTCGGGCAAGTAGCCGCGCTCCAGGTAGGCCTCGGCTGCCACATCGCCTTGGCGCTTACTCAACTTGGATTTGTCGGCGTTCAACAAGAGCGGCACATGCGCAAATCGCGGCGGTGTCCACCCAAACATGGCGTAGAGCATCAAGTGCTTCGGGGTTGACGGCAGCCACTCTTCCCCACGGATCACGGTTGTCACTTTCATATCATGATCATCAACCACCACCGCCAAGTGGTAGGTCGGGAACCCGTCGGACTTCAGCAGGACTTGATCGTCCACTTCCGCATGATCAAACACCACATCGCCGCGGATTGCATCGTGCACCGTGGTCTGTCCCTCCGGCACGCGCAGACGAATCACCGATGGCTCGTTTTTTGCCAAGCGAGCTTGAACCTCATCATCCGGCAAATCAAGACAGTGCCGATCGTAGCGCGGTGGCTGGCCGGTCTTCCGTTGCTCCTCGCGCAAAACCTCAAGGCGCTCGCGCGTGCAGAAGCAGCGGTACGCGTGGCCGGCCTGTAAAAGATCGTTTGCACACGTTACATAGAGGGAAAGACGCTTGGACTGTTGGTAGGGCGCGTGGGGTCCCTCATCCACAATCGTGCCCTCGGCATTCAATCGCAACCCCTCGTCGGGATCCAAGCCCAGTGCATGCAAGGTGTGTACGATGTTCTCTACTCCGCCGTTGACCTCCCGCGACTGATCCGTATCCTCAATGCGCAAAATAAACTGCCCACCTGTCTGATGTGCGAGGAGGTAGGCATAGAGGGCTGTGCGCACGCCGCCAATGTGCAGCAGACCCGTTGGACTGGGGGCAAATCGTGTGCGCTCCTTCATACGTCGTGTTTGTGAAGTGTATCCAAAATGGCGAGGATTGGGAAGAAAACGACGGCATTGAAGATGCGCGGAATGCGCTTGGGGTCACGCACGAGCCGCCAGAGCCATTCGCAGCCCACAGAGCGCAGCCACTCTGGCGCACGTGGCGTGCGGCCGGAGATCATGTCAATTCCCCCACCGATTCCCATGAAGATTCTCACCGATGGAAGCCGCGAGGCGTGGTCAACGATCCAACGCTCTTGACGATCGTGGTGACTCCCGCCCAGAGCGACACCAACGATATCGGGCTGAAGGGACTTGATACGCTCCAATAGGTCGCCCGGTTGTTCCCACTGGCCATCATCATATCGAATCTGAATATCGCCCAATGTTGATACGCGCAATCCCGGAAACGCCGCTTCCAGTACGCGACCGGCCACGGCGCTATCGCTCCCCCACCCGCCCAACAGGAGCACATGCATACGGCGCAGGGCGGCCAGCTTGCAAATGTCTAGAAACACATCCACACCCGGGAATCGTTTTAAGCGCCCCTGATGTGTAAGGACTGACATGATCGAGAGGCCAACACCATCAGGGATGCGTAGGTGAAAGCGTCGCAACACGCGTGCTATGGATTCGTCACGGGACGCGGCCAGAAGCATCTCCGGGTTTGGTGTAGCCACGAGGTGCTGGGTGGCGCCGTCCAAGATAAAACAGAGCCGATCATGGAGATCAGAGGGCTCGAGGCGATCCAGCGGGATGTCAAAAAATGAGAGTGGCCGTTGCTCCATATCTACGAACGCGGCAGATCAATGGAGGCAAGAGGGACAAAGCGTGCTCCCGTGCC
>CAZWSS010000077.1:1165-2630 GCA_964636795.1 uncultured Gammaproteobacteria bacterium | reverse complement strand
CAAAACGCTCACGTCTCGTCACCATAGTACCACTATGCCTCCTCAACGCTTACGTTTTTCGCCTCAAAGTGCCTCGAAACTACCTCAAAGTAATTACTAAGATAGGTTCTAGAATGACGTTTCGATGGCAGCGTCGGCGGACTCCGAGAGGTGGTAGCGACGGAAAAGTCTACGCCTCACGCTCGCCCAGAGCCCCTCGAGTTCCGGGCTATCCCATACCCATGCGGCCAACATGTAAATGGCGAGGCCGGCGGCACCGGCGGCAATCCCTTGTCCAAGAACTGCAAAGAATGTGGTCAACGGCACCACGGCCGCGTAGATGTTCTTGACAGCTTGGATCATGAGTCCGCTCATCACAGCGGCAATCAACATGGTGATCAACGAATGAAGAATGGCGGCCTCATCTAAGCCACCCATACGCCGTGTGGCCAATGCCCAGAGCAAGGTGAGCTGGATGATACTCGCAAGGGAAAACGCCATCGCAAGGCCCACCACGCCAAAGGACTGACTCCAAAACCACGCGGCAACAATATTGATGATAGCCGAACCAAGAGCAATGAGCGCGGGGGTAAGGGTGTTTTGCCAAGCGAAGAAGACGCGGACGATGAGCGGGATCAGCGCTTGGGCAAATAAGCTCAAGACAAAGAAAGCGATCGTGTGGGCTGTGAGGATGGTCTCATTCCACCCGAATTGTCCGGCGCCCAGTACGACGCGAACAATCTGGATGCGTAGCAATAGAAACACGACGCTCAATGGAATGATGAGAAATAGGATCATCCGCGTGGTCTCGGAAATGGTTTTGCGGAGTGCCTCCCGTTGCGCCGCCCCCGCCTGTTCGCTCAATGTGGGAAACGCGGCAATGGCAAAGGAGATGCCCACAATCCCAATGGGCACATACTGGATGTTGTTGGCAAAGTGAAAGATGGCCACGCTGCCGGCAGAGAGAAGTGACGCGATCGCCGTCATCACAATCAGGTTGATCTGTGACAGGGCGAGGCCGGCCACGCGCGGAATCATCAGCCGAGCAAGCTCGCGCATGTCCGGATCACGCGGCCGAACCAAGAAACGATATCGCCATCCGGCGCGTACACTCCCAATCACCTGGATACCAAAATGGAGGAGCGCTCCGAGCACGACGCCCCACGCCACGGCCTTGATACCAAACCCGTACACAAACGCCACGCTCGTGCCGGCGATGATTCCCACGTTGTAAAGAAGCGGAGCGATGGCGTAAAGGGTGAAGCGTTTGAGTCCTTGGAGCATGCCGCCAAAGACGCTCGAGAATCCCAACAGAATGGTGGAGACGTACATCATGCGCGAAACCTCGGTGGCTTGTACGAGCGCTTCGGGAGAAAAGCCGGGAACCGTGAGGCGCATGATCCACGGCGCCGCGATCATCCCGAGCACTGAACAAACAATAAGTGATGCCCCCGAGAGGTTGAGCACATTGTTGGCAAATGCCCAG
>CAZWSS010000077.1:0-1155 GCA_964636795.1 uncultured Gammaproteobacteria bacterium | reverse complement strand
CGCTCACCGCCGTAGTGTTTGAGAAAAAGAGGGATGAATCCGGCCGAGAGCGCCCCGAGCACAAGAAAGGAGAAAACGAGATCCGGGATGCGGAAGGCGGCATAGTACACGTCCAGATCAACACCGGCACCAAAGGTACCCGCCAGCATGCGGTCGCGAATCAATCCCAAGACACGCGAGGCCAGCGCGGTGGCACCCAATAAAACAGCAGCACCGAGAATGGTCGGCGCGGAGGCAGGTCGAGGAGAAAGCCGTTTAGGCAGCGTCATGCTTGCGTGGGCGAATCACGGCGGCAAAAGAAAGCAGCAACAAAAGCGCGAGCACAATCACAAAGGCGAGCAACACCGGGTTGGCGAGGTGAAAGAATCCCACAATGATCGTGGTCTCGTCCTCGCTTACAGATCCATCTTGACTGGTAATTTGCAACCGCACCATGTAGGAGCCGGCGCCCGGGAATGCATGGGTCACGGTGGATTGATCACTCGTTTCCCCGTCGCCAAAATCCCACTTCACAAATACAGGTAACGTACTGGAGGACATGGTTTCAAATTCGTAGGTGTTCCAGCCACGTTGGCGATACGTGAACGACGCGCGCAGTGATGTGTTCTCCGGCTCGCCACTGCCCGGTTCGACTGGCGTTGAGCTCCCAAAAGCAAAAAGTTTCTTGAATGGGGACTCGCCCGTGGGTCCGGTCGTTGCGGATGCGTTGGGGGAACTGGGAGAACCGGAAGAAGATGGAGCGTCATCAAAAGAGGATGCAGGGTCACTCGCTCCCGGCGACGAGGTATCCGGTGGCGCCGATGCTGACGATGGTGTTGGAGTCGGAGTCGGCGTGGGTGCGGGAGCCGGTGGTGCCGCCGGCACCGTGGGCTCGGGGTCTTCTTTATCCGTCAACGTATCGTTGTCCGTGTCGGCATCCAGCGGATCGGTGCCAAGCTCCTGCGTTTCCATCTCATCCGTGACACTGTCGTTGTCGTCATCAATATCACACGCATTCCCCACTCCGTCGCCATCCGTATCCACTTGGTCGGCGTTTGGATCCGTAGGACAATTATCCGCGTCATCCAGAGCCCCATCTTGGTCCTGATCGGGAACGGGCTTGATGAGATTGGTAACCGCGGAGTTGTTGGTCGTATTTTGGTCCACGGGATCGGT
>CAZWSS010000076.1:0-2782 GCA_964636795.1 uncultured Gammaproteobacteria bacterium | reverse complement strand
ACCGAATTAGTATCTACCCGGAGAGTTTCGGTAACCTTTATTTGTATCTACAGCGCAGCTCTTGATTTCCGCGACCCGCTGCGCTAGTATGCCCCCGCGCATGGCGGCCATGGTGAAATGGTTATCACACCGGGTTGTGGTCCCGGTAGTACGGGTTCGATCCCCGTTGGCCGCCCCAGCCCGTCGAACGGGCTCAAACCGTTCAGGGCACCGCAAAAACCCATCAACTTTATGTTGGTGGGTTTTTGTTTGGTAGATCAGAGCAACGTCGAGCGAGCGGCTTCACTACCACCCGCCCTCTTTTCCGGCAAAGTGATAGAGCGCGTCGAAAGAAGCCGAGAGCACTCCAACGATACCCGGGTGCTTGATGGTTACCACAAGGGATGCATCCGGAAACAAAAAGGCAACCGTATCTCCGTAAAGGCACATGAGTTGTTGCGCCGCGAGCATCTTTTTGGGAACGAACTTTACCCCCCACTCTCGCTGTGCCAGCAGGCCCGCGTTCTCTTTCGACAGGGTCTGTGCCGGGACATGCTTGCACTCTGCAGTAAACAGACCGCGCGTTTTGATCTTCTTCTGGATGAGTGACGTGAAGAAGGATCTCCATTCACTTTGCGTCAGCAGCACGAGCTCGTGCTGGAGCGCTTGCTTTCCCTCCAAGACGCGAAACAGTGATCCATCAGGGAGGAGCGACACTTCTTTGTAGATGTTGAGGTAGCCCTTTCTCGATTCGGCAATGTTGATGATGGGGATCTCTTTTTCTGCAGAGCTCAAGGTGGCTATCTGTGGGACGAGTGATTGGAACTCTGCCGTGAGTTGGGCGAATCGTTCAGCGAGCCGAGTCGGTGAGAGGGCAACGTATCGCTGGCGCTTGCCGGCGCGCGTCTCGGAAAGAAGCCCATCCTCCTTTAGGTTTCGAATGTGAAAATAGATAGCGTTGCGTGCTTTTCCGACTTTCTTGGCGATCTCTGTGACACTTGCAGAACCAAGAGCGAGTACGACCAGGTACACCTCTGCCTCCTGCTCGGAGAACCCAAACCGGCTCAAAAGATGTGCGGGGGCATTGTTCATGTGGGCATTGTACAAACAAGATGGACAAGCGTCAACGGCCGCTGGCACCGATAGAGCACTTCTTAGCGGCAAAGTGTAAACAAAAGTTGGTAACGGCAACAACCGTTGACAAAAAAGAAAATCTTGGTATGCTGCCAACAGAAGCCAACGTGGTTTTGTCTGGAGGGCATATGTCCAACGATCGCGTCATGGATCTTCCGGCTCGGTTGAGCCGAAGCTTCGAGATTCACGCTGTGGCGAACGAAACAGTGATTCGCTACGATCGTCTGCTGGGAACACTCACGTTCGCGTCCACACATCCCTGTGAGGATGGGAAGTGTATGGACGTGCTCACCTGGTTTGCGCGAAAGAGTGCGGCGCGCTTTATGCCAGGTACGGCGGACCAACGAAGAGTGCTCATGCACATGATTATGGGTAAGATGACCCTGTCCGATCTCGTGGCCGGTCTGCTTCTGTGCGCGGAGGAGTATGGTGTCACGATCGACGGCCAGCTGACGGGCGCGGAGCAGTTCAAGATCATGCTTGATGAAGGTATGCAGGGTAGCTTAACCAGGTAGAGCACGAGAATCATCATCTCGAAGATGCGGGTTCAATCCCCGCCCCTGCACCCATTTCCTCGCCCCGGGCAGCCTGCGCCGGGGCACTATTTTGTCCTGCCCGCTGCAGTAAACGGCGGAGATTTCTAAATGGCGACTCCTTTGTTTTGATACGCCCGCTTGATGAACGAAGGCAAGAAGGGTTGGTAGCGGCGATAGCGTCGAGGATCGAGGAACTGGATGCTGCGTACGACGCCTCGGCAGGAGAGCGCGCTGCAGTGGCACATGCGCCTCCAACGTGGATCCACCTCGGTGGCGGCATCGTCCACGGTCAGCTCCTCATCGGCACCGATGTTGCGCATGGCCACGAGGCGGTGACGATCATCCACGGCAACATTTGGCTCACACGAATGTCGGATATGCCACCACGGATTGCTGCGCAACGGCACAATCCACTTGTTCTTCCCCACGCCAAGCCACTGGTACCCAATGCGGTAATCGGGTGCAAACGCATAAGCGATCATGGGGCCTTCCACTTTGCACACTATCTCTCCCTTTTTGAGCGGATGCTTGGAAAAAAGCTGCCGTT
Source organism: uncultured Gammaproteobacteria bacterium (assembly GCA_964636795.1). Lineage (GTDB taxonomy): Bacteria > Patescibacteriota > Patescibacteriia > UBA9934 > UBA11717 > UBA11717. The sequence continues at coordinate 586 of CAZWSS010000076.1, read as the reverse complement.
CTCCGCTGCCATGTTCTACGCAGGTCTTCTCTTGGAGGTAGATGCGTTGCAGATATGGAGAGATGAAGGGGGCGTAGGCAAGAAAACGATCGCGCGGAAGGAATTGGAGGCCTCGAATTGTTTTTCGGCATGTCGTGAGCCTGCAGTGGCAGGACATGCGCCATGCTCGGCTGGCTTCTACAAATGAATAATCGATGGTGACCTCTTCACCCTGCGCGATAGCTCGCATAGCGACCACGGTTGTGGAATGCTGCAGACCGGCGTTGGGCTCGCAGGAGTGGTTGATGAAGTTCCAGATGTTATCCCGCAACGGCATCTTCCAAACACTCGGACGAAGCTGCAACCAGTTTGCTCCGGTGCGGTAGTTCGGCTCAAAAGTGTAGTGGATGGTTGGACCCCTCACCACAAAAAGCGCCTCGCCCTTTTGGATATCCCGAGTGGCGAACAAACCCCGGTGGTGGATAGACGACGTTTCAACGCGGAGCGAATTCATAGCCACGATTATATCGTGTGCAGGATAGAAACAAAACGCCCCGTTATAGATCATAAATAAGGTTACCGAGCATCCCTCGGATAGATCATAATT
>CAZWSS010000075.1:0-2900 GCA_964636795.1 uncultured Gammaproteobacteria bacterium | reverse complement strand
CGAATTATGATCTATCCGAGGGATGCTCGGTAACCTTATTTATGATCTATAACGTATTATTGACAGCCCTCCTCGCCTCCTGTACCCTCCCCTCACCTTTGTATGAAACTCAAGACGCACAAGGCCATCGCCAAGCGCTTCCGCATCACCAAGAATAAGAAGGTGATGAAGCGCCACGAGGGCCAAGACCACTTCAACGCCCGCGACACGGGCAAGGCCACGCGCCGCAAGCGCCGCGACAAGCAGCTGTCCATGGCGCACAAGGACGCCTTGAAGGCCGGATTGCCCTACGCCGGATTGTAGAAAAAGTATTCATGTATCTCGTATCGCGTATTCAAGTATCTAGAGCAACACGTCTCGTGATATGCAGACATGCGGGATAGTCAGATACGCGAATACGTGATACACGAATACTCGAATACTCCCCTCATATGCCCCGCGTAAAACGAGGAATGATGCACGTCAAGCGACGTCGCACCCTGCTGCTCAAGACAAAGGGCATGAAGTGGGGGCGCAAGAGCAAGATGCGCTTGGCTCGAGCCGCATCGCTCAAGGCCGGTGCTCACGCCACGCGCGACCGCCGCAACAAGAAGCGCACGTTCCGCAATCTGTGGACCATCAAGATCAACGCCGCGGTTCGGATGCTCGACACCAGCTACAGTCGGTTCATCCACGCGCTCAAAGAAAAGAACATCGCCCTGGATCGCAAATCGCTCGCCTACTTGGCCGAGCACAAGCCCGCGGTCTTTGCCAAAGTGGTAGAGGCTAGCAAATAAGGACGCCTTCGGGCGTCTTTATTTAGGTTATAGATGTTAGGTTATCGTTTGCCAGAGGCAGAAAAGATCACGCCTACCACCAATAACCTATAACCTCACGCTTGACTTCCCCGCAAAAAACCGATATCAAGCAACCGTCGCAAGACACAACCTTCAACCCATGCGGCAACCCCGCGGGAGGATGACATGAGCAACGAGGGCGACAAGAAGGGCTGCCGCCAGTGGTGGGAGCGATTCCTGTCCTGGACGGGAATCGTGCGGGAGCTCCCCCCGATAGAAGACGAAGGGGACGAGGAGTACGGTGAGAGCGACCCCTGGAGCGACCAGCGGGAGGCGTTCACCACGCCCTCCACACGTCGCATCGGCCGGGGTGGCGGCACGCGCGACCCGTTCGTGACGGCGGACTACACCGTAGGAGCGGACGACGGGCCCGGCCCCGTGGTCACGCTGGAGGATCCGGGGAACCAACTGGATGAGCCAACCATCCGAGAAGCCCTGCTACGCGCTCGCACACTTGCGAATGAGGCGCAGCAAGAACAGGTCGCCGGCAACCCGGAAGCTGCTGACAGCAAGGCAGATGAGGCCAGAAAGCTCCTGCGGGCGCTGGTGATGGCCGCGTTCAAGAGTGGGCTCCCCATGGACATGGACAACAGGGCCGAGGATCCGGACGCGAGCGCAGACCCCGTAGACCCAGATGAGGCAGCGAGCATGCTGGCCACGCAAGAGCGCCTCCCCACGGATGATGAGCTCGCGCGAGACGGCGAGGCGGCGGCACGGGACGCTCTCTTCGCTGACGTGGGCGATGACATCGACAGAGGAGACGACTCGACCCACGCGGAGGATGACTGGAAGCCTATGGTTCCCACAGATGAGCCGGAGATCGATGAGGCATGGAGCATGTCGCACGGCGACACTCCGGCCGTGACCGACGCGTACCAGGAGTGGATCCTGGCGGCAGGGCGGCGGAAGCAGCGCTTCATGGCTGCCTTCGCGGTAGCCATGCTGCTCTTCTCTGGGTGGTTCATCTGGCAGCAGCTCCCCTCCTCCCCTGCCATCACGCCCTACAGGCGCGTGAACGTCGGCGCCTACACCACGAGCAATGGTGTGGCAGAGGCGGCCAACGATGGCGGAGACACTGGAGAGGTCGCGGAGGCGCCATCAACGCCCTCCCCCTCTCCGACTCCCATCGTCGAGGCTACCCCCGTGCCCGAGCCAACTCGGACGCCGGTCGCGTCACCCGCCAAGCCAACCCTCACCAACCGACCCACCCTGGTCGAGGTGGCTGCCAAGCCCCTCCTCCCCCTGGGGCCGGAGGATCGGCAACGGCTGGTAAGGAGACATCGGTAGGGCGCGCCGAGCGCCCACCTCAAGAAAACGCCCCGTTCCGGGTTCTACTCCTGGGCGGGGCGTTTAATAATGGGTGCACCCGGCGTCCTTCACAAAGTGGTATCAAAAGTGATACCATGCTCTCATGTCACAGATCGAGAAGCTCGTTGGAAAGATTTTGGAGACCAAGACCGACATTCGATTTACTGATCTGGCAAAGGTGCTTACTCACATGGGGTACGAACGTGCACGACAAAAAGGTAGCCATGTGCATTTCAGAAAACAAGGTGCGCCGTCTCTCACCATTCCCGTCCATAGCGGTCACGTAAGGAAGGTTTATGTGGCACATATCATAAAATTGTTGGACCTATGAAAAAAGTTGCCATCGAGTACGACTATATTGTTCACCCCCTATCAGAGGGTGATTCTATGGGATACAAGGCCGTGATTCCGGCGTTTGGCAGCATTGTTTTCGGCGATCACCTCGCCGCGCTGGAGGAAGGGGTTGCCCTTGCCATTGAGGAAGAAATCAAGGCCAGAAAATCTGTTCGCGGAAAAAAACAAGCCGTTCCAGCACCTGATAGTACCCAAAAGTTTAGCGGCAAGTTCATAGTGCGCATCAAACCCTCGCTCCATGAGCGGATTGCCCTGGAAGCAAAGGCTCGCGGCAAGAGTATCAACGCCTACCTGCAGGAAAAGATCGCTTCCTAGATAAAATGGCCTAAAAAACCCATCTCGCATTGACAGAGTGCGAGATTTTTGTTATAAAAACGGGTCCGTGAAAACACGGCAAGTGGG
>CAZWSS010000074.1:0-3034 GCA_964636795.1 uncultured Gammaproteobacteria bacterium | reverse complement strand
GCAGCTCCGCCATACCCTCGATATGATCGGTGGCATTGATGAGGAGACCGTGGCCGAGTACAAGGAGACCCGGGAGCGACATGATTTTCTGGATGGGCAAATCACCGACCTCGTACAAGCCCTCACCGACACGGAGAAAATCATCCGCGAGCTGGACGAGCAGATCAAGAAGACGTCCTCCCAGTCCTTCAAAAACATCCAGCAACACTTTGAGCTCTACTTCAAAATCCTCTTTCGCGGCGGCTCCGCTCGCTTGGAAGAAGCCCGCGCCGCTGACATGGCCGAAATCGTGCCCGGTGTCGACTCCGAAAGCCACTCGCCACTCGCCATTCGCCACTCGCCCCAAGATATCATCGGCATTGACATCCAAGCCACACCCCCCGGCAAGAAGCTCAAGAGCATCAACCTGCTCTCCGGCGGTGAGCGGGCTCTCACTTCGATTGCATTAATCAGCGCCGTGATGGCCACCAACCCATCGCCGTTTGTGATCTTGGATGAGGTGGATGCGGCGCTCGACGAAACCAACACCGTGCGCTTTGCCGAGATCATCCAAGAACTCTCCACCCACACCCAGTTCATTCTTATCACCCACAACCGCGCCACCATGCACGCCGCCGACGCACTCTATGGGGTCAGCATAGGGCAAGATGGCGTTTCCCAACTCCTCTCGGTGAAACTGGAGGAGGTCGCAAAAAATGGGACAGCTAGGCGATAGGTCCTATTGACGCCCGTTCTCATCCGCGGTACTCTCGCCGCGCTCTCACGGGTCCGTCACATTATCCGTGAACCAATCAACATGCTATCCATTCGTCTTCAACGCATCGGCAAAAGCAAGGAGCCACACTATCGCGTGATCGTCACCGAGAAGTCGCGCGACCCTTGGGGAAAGCACAATGAGATCCTGGGCACCTACAACCCGCGATCCAAAGCGCTCGCCCTGAAAGAGGAACGCGTCAGCTACTGGATCGGGGTCGGGGCACAGCCCACCAACACCCTGCGCAACCTGCTCATCAACGCCAACCTCTTGAAGGGAAAGAAAGGGAAGGCGGTCGCCATCAGCCGGAAGCGCCAAGCCAAGATCAACGAGACCAAAGCACAAGCCACGCCAGAGGAAGCTTCAACCGAAGCCCCAGCCGCGTAGCAAAACACCCCCGCTCGGGGGTGTTTACGTTTCACAGATGTCCAATGCACAATATCCAATGATCAAGACCCAGTCCAAAGTCAAAGCTTACCGAGTAGACCTTTTTCTTTGCATTGAATCTTGATCATTGATCATTCTTCCTTGCTGTCCTCCTCTTCTGCCCTTCTCTCCACCGCGCAATCTCCTTATGGTTCCCCGATAGGAGAACATCGGGCACAATCCAACCGTGAAACGTATCGGGCTTGGTGTAGTGCGGGTACTCCAACTTCCCCGGTTCGTCATGCGACTCATCGTGAAGCGTCTCCTCATTGCCCAGCACTCCCGGAAGCAATCGAACCACTGCGTCCGTCATCACCAGCGCCGGCAGTTCTCCACCCGTGAGCACGTACTCGCCGATCGAGAATGTCTCATCAGCCACGTGCTCCTCCACGCGATGATCCACCCCCTCGTAGCGGCCACAGAGAAAGATGAGGTGCTCGTATTCGGTCGCTAAACGCTTGGCATCGGCTTGCGTGAATGTCTTGCCTGATGCCGAAGTCAAAATCACCCGTGTCTTTTTGTGCTTCCAAAATGGCTTCAGCTTTTTTGCAGCACGGAACAACGGCTCCACTTTCATGACCATACCCGCCCCACCGCCGTAGGGCGTGTCGTCCGTCGTTCGATGTTTGTCTGTGGTAAAGTCGCGGAGGTTGATCGCGTCAAGCTTCACCCCAACCTCTTGCGCGCGCTTCAAGATGGACGCATCCAAGTACGGCCGCACCGCTTCGGGAAAAATAGTGATGATCGATATTCGCATGGGATATTGACGCCCTCTCGACCCACATACTATCATGCCCCCAGTTGACACTTAACTCTGTATCGAACCGATATGGCAGACGCCAATCAGGATCAACAGTTCGTTGACATGGTGGTAAAGGCAATCGTGAACCACCCCGAGGACGTGCGCACGGAACGCACCGTAGACGAGCGCGGCGTATTGATTACGCTCCACACCAACTCCGCCGACATGGGCTACGTAATTGGCCGCAGCGGGCAGACCGCTCGATCCATTCGCACGTTGCTTCGCATCGTTGGCGCCAAGAACAACGCCCGCGTAACCCTCAAGATCATCGAACCGGAAGGTTCCACTCACTACCAAGATCGCGCGGCGCGCGAAGCGAGTGCCGAGAGACCGGCACGCGAACCCAATGTCAGCCAAGACATGGATCAAGCCACGGTAGATGATCTGACGATATAGATGTAGGGACGTTGCATGCAACGTCCACTTCCAGAATCCCGCTTTCCGGGATTCTGTTGTTCTCATGCCCAGCAGTGGACGTAACATGTTACGTCCCTACATTCTCGCCCAAACCTCCTCGCTTGACAGCATTTCCCGCCCATATTACAATCGCCCCACATTTGAAGTGATCCTCCCCTCCTCACGTTCCTCTCGTGGGAGAGATATCATCAAAAGGATCATTACAACCCAATGGTACGTTCTGTGATTGCAACGTCACAGAACAAAAGTCCTTCCCGCCCAGGGAAGGCAAACAGCAGATAATTGATTCGCTTCGGCGATTCGATTGTTCAACTGAGAGTTTGATCCTGGCTCAGGATGAACGCTGGCGGCGTGTCTAAGGCATGCAAGTCGAACGCCTCTTTCTTCGGAAAGAGGAGTGGCAAACGGGAGAGTAACACATTGGTAACCTACCTCGAAGTCGCGAACAACCACTGGAAACGGTGGCTAATACGCGATGGCCATGAGGGGTCTTCGGACATTCTCATGTAAAGCTCCGACGCTTCGAGAGGGACCTATGCCCTATCAGCTAGTTGGCGGTGTAACGGACCACCAAGGCAACGACGGGTACCGGGTGTGAGAGCATGACCCGGCTCACTGGGACTGAGACACTGCCC
>CAZWSS010000073.1:0-3200 GCA_964636795.1 uncultured Gammaproteobacteria bacterium | reverse complement strand
GACGGGGATCATAGCAACGTGGGCGGGGTTGGGTGCCCCAGGTATTCAAACGCGCGTCGAGTAGCCACGCGGCCGCGGGGGGTGCGTTGGAGATAGCCCTTTTGGAGGAGGAATGGTTCGTGGACTTCTTCGATGGTCTCCGCGTCTTCGCCCGTGGCGGCGGAGAGTGTTTCCAATCCCACGGGTCCACCGCCAAAGGATGAAATGATGGTGTTGAGGAGGAAGCGATCCACTGCGTCGATGCCGTCGGCGTCGATGGCGAGGGCGGTCATAGCTTCTTCGGCAATCTGCGCAGTGACGCGGCCATGATGTTTGACCTCGGCAAAGTCGCGCACGCGCTTGAGGAGGCGGTTGGCGATGCGGGGAGTTTTGCGCGCGCGCCTGGCGATGAGCTCTGCCGAGGCATCTTCCAAAATCACCCCGAGCACCTGTGCGGAGCGGCGGACAATCTGCGCCAAGTCCTCTTCGGTGTAAAAGTCCAAGTGAAAGGTGGCGCCAAAGCGGTCGCGCAGTGGGGACGAGAGCAAACTCATGCGCGTGGTGGCGCCAATCAACGTAAACTTTTCTAACGCGAGGCGAACCGACCGCGCGCCCGGGCCCTTGCCCACGATCAAGTCGAGCGCAAAGTCCTCCATGGCGGGGGAGAGCACCTCTTCGATGGCCTTGTTCATGCGGTGGATTTCATCCACAAACAAGATGTCGCCGGCCTTGAGGTTGGTGAGAATTGCCGCCAAGTCGCCGATGCGCGCCAGAGCGGGGCCGCTGGTGATGCGAATAGGCCGCTTGGCTTCGTTGGCGACGATGTGCGCGAGCGTTGTTTTTCCAAGTCCCGGGTTGCCGTAGAGCAGCACGTGCTCGAGGGGTTCCTCTCGGGTGCGCGCGGCTTCAATAAAAATGGAGAGGTTTTCTTTCAGGGGGCCGTGGCCGATGAACTCCGAGAGGAATCGCGGCCGGAGTGTGAGGTCAATTTTCTCGTCTTCCTCACCTGCTTCCGGCGCCACAAAACGTGGTGTCGCGGGTGGGCTATTGAGAACCGGAGCGAATGGGTTTTCTGGGAGAGCCATAAACATAAAGAGTATAGCAGTAGGGACGTTGCATGCAACGTCCACGTTGAGGGTCGGCAGGTACCACGAAGTGAGCGATCGGTAAGATTGTGGTACCTGTACAGGTCTCAAAATGTCACCGATCGGTTACCTTGTGAGACCAGGAAAACGTCCGCCGCCTTGGCTTTACCGTGACAACCAAAAAACGAAAACGATGTTTCATACTTTCAGTGGTCGCTGAAAACGTGAAACAAGAGTTGTGGAGAAGGAAGTGCTCTTCGAATTCGCTCTCTGCAAGCTCGTGGCTTCGCTTAGGGCACAAAAACACCCCTCCGTAGAGTGGTGTTTTTTGTGGAGCGGGATACGAGAATCGAACTCGCGTCTCCAGCTTGGGAAGCTGGCATACTGCCACTGTACTAATCCCGCATGGTGCCGTGGGTGGGGATCGAACCCACATGGCCGTTAGGCCCAGGGATTTTAAGTCCCTTGCGTATACCATTCCGCCACCACGGCGCGACCCCACGGTAGCAAAAGCGGCGACGCCTGTCACGGTTCGCTCTCCCCGCCATACCCTCGATACACTTTCTTGGCCGCATGGCGATAGGCGCCTTGTCGCGCCGATTGCTCCATGCTATATTCCTGTCGCATCCCACGTCGCCGATGATGGCAGTGGGGACAAGTGCGGGAATAGCTCAGGGGTAGAGCGCCTCCTTGCCAAGGAGGAGGCCGCGGGTTCGAATCCCGTTTCCCGCTCCATCCCACTTTGTCCCGTCAAACGGGACTATGAGGGACGAGGAAAAAGCATCCGATGTGTCGGATATTTTTTGTTGACACCCCCGCCGCGCTTGGTACAGTTTGGCTGCCCAATGGGGCAGAAGGAGGTCGCGATGACCAAGCGACTGATCGTGTCGGACGTGAGCGGGACCATCACCGACCTGGAAGAGGGGGCGGTGGAGTTCAACCGCCGCTTTGTGGTGGCGCTCGCGCGGGCCATCCAAGTGCCCACGGAAGATGTGGTCATGGAGGTGGAGGTGGCCATGCAAGCCATGGACGCCGACCCGGATCTGAACGGGTGGCAGGTGGGGAATGAGATCGTGGCGCCGGCCACGGCGGACCCCTACGTGCGCATGCGCGCTGCCGTGGAGCTGGTCTTGGACCGGCACGGCCTGATGCTGAACCACCCTCGCCGCGAGGGCTGGCTCGACCGCATCTTCGAGCAGGCGCGCAAGGGTACGCCGACAGTGTTCAAGCCCGGTGCGCTCTCCTACCTCGCGCTCATGGATCAGCATCATGGTGCATTCATGTGCAACGGGGAGGCGAGTACGGTGCAGAGCTTCTTCCAGCAGTTCGCGGAGGTCGTGTCCTCTCAAGCGGGGCTTGCTCTGCTGCAGGAGGAGTTCCGCGCGGCGGACGAGGAGACGCGGCGAGACGTGCTCGCCATGCTCGAGCGATCGAGCGGTCGCGTGCACGGCGAGGCATGCCGACAGATGGTGGAGCCCATGTTCCAGGTCTGTGACGCGGAGCTCTCCATCCCGGGTCTCGGGCGTCCAGTACTGCTGCACCGCGGTCGGTACTTCCAGTTGCTGCGGCAGCTGATGCAACAGGTCGGAGTCAACTGGGACCACCTCTGGGTTGTGGGCGACATCTTCGAATTCGACCTGGCCATGCCGTGGGCGCTGGGCGCCAACGTGGTCATGATCGACAACGGCGTGATGCCCGACTACGAGCGCGCGTGGCTCGCCACCCAGGAACGGGCGCACGTCACCGAGACGCTCACCGGCGCCTGCGAGATCCTCTTCAGCTGATCATCACGCTCGAACCAACAACACCGCTCTGGCTTCCAGGGCGGTGAAACTGTATCCTGTACCTACCTATGCGTTACGCGAACGTGTTTGCCAAGACCAATAAGGAAGCGCCCCATGACGCCGATTCCGCCAACGCGCGGCTGTTGGTGCAGGGTGGATTCGCCGATCAACTCATGGCGGGCGTGTATACGTTCTTGCCGCTCGGGCTGCGGGTGCTTGACCGCATCAAGACCATCATTCGCGAGGAGATGAACGCCCTGGGCGCACAGGAGATTCTCATGCCGGCGCTGCAACCCAAGGAGCCGTGGCAGGTTACGGGGCGATGGAGTGACCCGGGGAAAGAAGTGATGTT
>CAZWSS010000072.1:0-3216 GCA_964636795.1 uncultured Gammaproteobacteria bacterium | reverse complement strand
CCCGCCACAACCTACACGCACGGCCCGCAGGGAACTCCCCGCGGGCCGTCGTTTTTTTTGGACAGCATTGACAAGGTGGCAAAAAACTGATTTCCTTGCACCGTCTTGCACATCCACATGAAGTGGGTCTGCGCAAGCGGGGAGTGCCTCAAAATGAACAGCGAGCTGTGGGGACTCAAGGAGGCGATGGCGAGAATCGCCGAGCTCGAGGCGGAGAATGTCGAGCTCAAGGCAGACAACGAGGCGCTTCGGCGCCTGTCGCGACGCGACGGGCTCACCGCCCTCCTCAACCGCCGCGGCGGTCTGGAGGAGTGGCAGTCGGCCTGCCACGAGGCCATGCGGCGCAATGAACCGATCTCGATCGTGTTCATTGACCTCGTAGGATTCAAGGCAATCAACGACGCCTACGGCCAGCCGGGAGGAGACAAGATGCTCCAAGCCGTGGCCGGGGTGTTGCGTGGGCGGGTGCGCAGAGCAGACAGAGTGGTGCGCCCCGGGGGGGATGAGTTCATCCTCATCCTGCCGCGCACCGACGACGCAGGATGTCGGCTGACCGTGGAGCGCGTCACCGAGGGTCTCGACGCCCTCCGTGTGAAGCTCAACGGGAATGGCGTGACCAGCGTCCGTGCGCGATTCGCCATCGCCACCGAGATGCTCCCCCGCACCACGTCCCCACTGGGGATGTGGGACGACGTGGGGACGCGCATCAAGGCCGACAAGTCCAACGACTGATCGGCCTCGCGCCACCCATCAACCTCAACAACGCCCCGTGCCGGGATCTCTGGCATGGGGCGTTTAGTAATATCCAATGGCCAATCACCAATATCCAATGCAAATTCAAATCGTGAATACCTAGATTTTTGCCTTAGCATTGTCCATTGGATATTGATCATTGAATATTTACCCTCTCCTCTCCCACCACCTTATTGAACGACAGCCCCGTTGCCACCAAGGCAATATTGCCATCAAACGCCGTCTTCGCTCCGTACTTTTTGTCACCAATGATCGGGCAGCCCAGGTGCTGCATGGACACTCGGATCTGATGCGGCCGACCGGTCTTGGGGATGACTTCAACCTCCGACCGCTTTCCATCCGACGAAAGCACACGATAATGCAACTCCGCCCGCAGCGCTCCTACGGTCTCCTTTTTGAATGCAGTGACGTGGTTCGTGGCCTCATTCTTCTTGAGCCACAGCACCACGTTCCCCTCCTTCTCCTCGGGACACCCCTCCACCACCGCGCGGTACATCTTCTCCACCGTGTGATTTCGAAATTGCTCCGACAGTCGAGCCGCGCCCTTGCTCGTCTTCCCAAAAATGACGATCCCGCTCACGGGACGATCCAGCCGATGCACAAGCCCCAAGAACACATCGCCGGGCTTGTTGTACTTCTCTTTGAGGTACGCCTTTACTTGATCCATCAAACACAGATCACCCGTAGCATCGCCCTGCACCAACAAGCCATGCGGTTTGACCACCGCGATGCAATGGTTGTCCTCATATACCACCTTCAGAGCCGCATTCGACACGATCATAACCGAGCACGAATGGTCACCCCGAGCGGCAACAGAAATGAGCGCTTGGTTTCTTCTTTGAGCGTCAGCTCCACGGCTTCCGTCGTCGCCCCCGGAAACACATCACGCACGACCTGTTCGATCACCCGTGCGGAGAAGCCCATGGAATACGCGTTGACCATGAGGGTCGCGCCCGGGTTGAGAACCGCCTTGCACGACTGGATGAGCGGCAAAAAATCCGTTTCAAATTTCCACAATTCTTTTTTGGGACCCCGACCAAACGCCGGCGGATCCATCACAATGAGGTCGTACTTGTGTTCCCGACGCGCCTCACGAGCCACAAAGCTCGGCGCATCGTCCAGAATCCATCGCACCGGCTTCTTGGCAAGACCCGAGAGTTCGGCGTTGAACTTGGCCGACGAAATCGCCGGCTTGCTGGCATCCACATGCACCGCCTCGGCGCCCTTCGACAACCCCGCTAACGTGGCTCCGCCCGTGTAGCCAAAAAGATTGAGCATCTTGAATCCTGGTTTGAGCACCTGTTTGATGGCCTCCCAGTTGGACGCCTGCTCGGGGAACACCCCTGTGTGCTTGAAGGAGGAAAATCGCAGCCCAAAAGAGAGGTCGCCATAGGAGAGCGTCCAGTCCTCGGGCAGTTGGGTTCGCACCTTCCACGCCCCTTCGTCGCCCTCTTGGATGTAGGTAGCATCGGCCCGCTTCCATGTTTTGATGTTTTCCGGCGCCCACAGTGCTTGAAACTCCGGTCGCACCAAGGTGACGTCTCCAAATCGCTCGTACTTCAACCCATGACCGCTATCGAGCAGTTGATATTCGTCCCACCGAGCCGTTTCCGTTTTGAGAGGCATAGTCGTTGACGATTATACATGTTCGAGCTATCCTTCAATAATCACAACGGAGAAGACCCTTATGGAGATACGTCTCCGTTGGGGGCTTTTTCATTTTTTGGCAAACAAACGCCCGGCAGCGCCGAGCTAAGGAAGGACGAGCCAGGTGATGGGTGTGCCACGAACCGCGCGATCGGATGCGACACCTTGGAGCACTCGCCACCCCATGGGTTGGATGCGCATCCAATGATGGGCGTAGAGACCTCTTTTCCTTGTTGGAAGAAGGGTCTGGCCAACCAAGTATGTGTACCCTCCAAGATGCGCCTCTTCGCGCACCGCTTCATGCAAGGGGCGAACGAACTTGTGATGTTCCTCGCCCTTGCTCACTGCCAACCCGCCAATGTGCAGAATTGTGGGCAGGCAGGCCTCGTCGCCGGTCAATCCAAGGCAGTTGGCGACGGCCTGCCGTTCCGCGAGCGGGACGGAGACCTCCGAGAGCGGGCACCCGCAGATCACGGCACGCATGCGCCGGTCTCGCATGACCACAAAGACCATGCTGTTCTCGTTCATGAACTCTGCTTCCACCCACGCGATCGCTTCCTGGGCCGAAACCTGCCAGCGTCGCTGGATGGCCTGCCCGAACAGCTGAGCGGCCTTCTGCCGCATGGCCGGTTCGTGGATCCGTTCAATCATGTTGACCTCCGCACGGCACTCTGGCAGACATGACACATTCGGTCAAGCGTTGACAGAGGTACCTGATTCCCGTATCGTCGCGTCGCCACGGTCCTATTCCACCTCGCCACAATCCGGTCCCATCGTCTATCGGTTAGCCCGGCGAAGCCGTGTCCGGCTCCGCCG
>CAZWSS010000071.1:0-3401 GCA_964636795.1 uncultured Gammaproteobacteria bacterium | reverse complement strand
TGGCTATCCTCCCCCTGCCAAGGGGGAGTGAGAGGGGGTGATTGAGTTCAAGCGGTTTGTTACACTCCCATCATGACACTCGTGGCAAGAATTTTGCGTTGGTATGACCGGCACGGACGAGATCTGCCGTGGCGTCGGACACGCGACCCGTATCGCATCCTTGTTTCCGAGGTGATGCTGCAGCAGACGCAGGTGGAACGAGTAAAGGACTTTTACAAGACGTGGCTCAAGCTATTTCCGGCTTGGCGAGCGCTTGCCGTTGCTTCCAACGCCGATGTTCTGCGCGCGTGGTCGGGGCTTGGGTACAACCGCCGGGCGCTGATGCTGCGTGATGTGGCGCGGGCGGTGATCAAAGACGGGGTTCCGACAACCGAGGAGGGGTGGCGAGCCATCAAAGGCATCGGACCCTACACGGCGGCAGCGATCATGGCGTTTGCGTACAAACAGGCGACGGTGCCGGTAGACACCAACGTCCGCCGTGTGGGCAACCGGCTGTGGCGGGGGGTGGCCCATGCAACGCCAAAGGGTGATGGCGCGCTCAAAAAGGTGATGGTGCGTGAGATCGCGGGAAATCGTCGAGCGCACGATGTGCCGCAAGCGTTGTTTGACTTGGCCACGATGCATTGCACAAAGGTACCGCTGTGTTCGACATGCCCGATGCGCTCCGTCTGCCCCTCGGCCGAGAGATTTTTGGCGGGGGCGATACGAACGCCCAAGCGAACGATCGCCAAAGCCAACGAGACGCGCCACCACAACAAACCATTTCCCGACCGCATCTACCGTGGGAGGATTTTGAAGGTGGTGCAGGAGAGATCGATGGCAATCGGTACCGTTGGTGTGACAGTCGATGCCCTCGGTGCGGTGATCGATGTCGCCTACGATCGCGCGCAAGATCAACGGTGGGTAAAAGCGATGGTGCGCCGCCTGGAGCGCGATGGGATGGTTGTCTTCAAAAAAGGGCGCGTGAGGTTGGTACCATGATTTCACCGACCGGTAAAAATGTGGTACCGACAAGAAGAGCATTGTAAATCGTTGCCATACTTTCAGCGGCCGCTGAAAAGGTGGTACCAACACAAACCAAAACCCCGGCGGATGGCCGAGGTCTTGAAGTGAACGCAACGTGTTACGTCCCTACACTAGATCAGAGCTACGATCAGGAGCGCCACGATGTTTATGATCTTAATCATGGGGTTGATGGCGGGGCCGGCGGTGTCTTTGTAGGGGTCGCCCACGGTGTCGCCTGTCACAGCCGCTTGGTGAGCGAACGATCCCTTGCCGCCGAAGTTGCCGCGCTCAATGTATTTCTTGGCGTTGTCCCACGCGCCACCGCCGGTGGTCATCGAAAGCGCCACAAAGAGCCCAGTAATGATGCAGCCGATCAGCAAGCCGCCCAGCGCTGCAGGCCCCAGCACAAAGCCCACCAAGATCGGGAGCACAACCGGAATCAGCGCAGGGATAATCATGGCGTTCAACGCGCCGCGCGTCACAATGTCCACCGCGTTGCCATACTCGGGCTTGGCCGATCCATCCATGATGCCTTTGATCTCGCGGAACTGCCGACGCACTTCCTCTACCACACGGCCGGCCACCTTGCCAACGGCCTCCATGGCAAGCGCGCCAAAGAGGTAGGGAAGAAGGCCGCCAATAAAGAGACCGACGATCACGTACGGGTCGTTGATAAGGAAGTCGGCGTTGGAGCCGAGCTCTTTGAGTTTGTGAGTGAAGTCGCCAAAGAGCACGAGCGTTGCAAGCGCGGCCGAACCGATGGCATAGCCCTTGGTTACGGCCTTGGTGGTGTTGCCAACAGCATCGAGCTTGTCGGTCACCTCTCGAACTTTCTCGGGGAGGTCGGCCATCTCGGCAATGCCGCCGGCGTTGTCCGTGATCGGCCCAAAGGCATCAAGTGTGACGACGACTCCCGTCAACGAGAGCATCGCCATGGCTGCTACCGCAATGCCGAAGAGCCCGGCCAACGACCATGCGCCCAACATCGCGGCGACGATGACAATGATCGGAAGCGCCGTCGCCTTCATGGACAAAGCGAGGCCGGCAATTACGTTTGTCCCGTGCCCCGTCTCGGACGCCTTTGCGAGCGCCTTCACCGGAGCGTACTGCGTGCCGGTGTAGTACTCGGTGATCCACACCATCGCCGCCGTCACGGCCAATCCGATCAGCGCGCTCCAAAACACGTTCATCCAATTCAACCCCTCCACGTCCGAGAGCAGCCAGCGTGTCATGGGGTAAAACGCCACGGCCGAAAGCACCCCGGAGGCGATCAGTCCTTTGTAAAGCGCGCCCATGATGTTTTCCTTGGCGCCCAGACGAATAAAGAAGAGGGAGATGATGGAGGTGACGATGGACACCGCACCGATCGCGAGCGGGTAGAGCACCACACTCTCGCTGCCGAATGTGATGGCCGCGATCAACATCGTTGCCACGGCGGTCACGGCGTAGGTCTCAAACAAGTCCGCGGCCATGCCGGCGCAGTCGCCCACGTTGTCGCCCACGTTGTCGGCGATCACCGCCGGGTTGCGCGGATCGTCCTCGGGGATCCCCGCCTCCACTTTTCCAACGAGGTCAGCCCCAACATCCGCCGCTTTGGTGAAGATGCCGCCGCCCAATCGCGCAAAGACGCTAATCAACGATCCGCCGAAGGCAAGCCCAATCAGCGCGCCCACGTCCTTTGTGAAGTAATAGAAGAGCGTCACACCGAGCAAGGCGAGACCGACCACAAAGAGTCCCGTTACCGCGCCGCCCTTCACGGCCACATCCATAGCGGCCGAGAGCCCCTTGCGTGCCGCCTCCGCCACGCGCACATTGGCGCGCACCGACACGTTCATGCCCACGTAGCCCGTCACTGCCGACAAGACGGCTCCTACCAAGAAACCGATGCCGGTGGTCAGCCCAATGAATGCCCAGATCAGGATGAACACTACGATACCGATCAATGCGATCACGCGGTACTGGCGATTGAGAAACGCCATAGCCCCCTCCTGGATGGCGAGCGCCACGCCCGTCATTTTGCCCTCGCCGGCCGGCAAGCGGATGATCCAACGAATAAGGTAGAGAGCGTAGAGAAGCGCCAACGCGCCCGCGATCACTGCGAAGAGCAGTACGTTCATAAGGATGTGATAATAAACAGAAAGTGCTGGTATAATAAGGAACATTAGCGGTAAATGTCAATTGGACGTTCGCTGTTAGCTTTTAGCGATTAGCTATTAGCAAGACCAGGCAAAAAGCCATAAGCTCCAAGTGACTGCCGCATGCCCACCTATCCAACAGGAGTGACTGAAACCTATTTACGCTCGAACGGAGCCATGCTTATTGCCGGCGTGGATGAAGCGGGGGCAGGAGCATTGGCGGGGCCTGTGGCGGCTGCGGCGGTCATCTTACCGATAGGG
>CAZWSS010000070.1:0-3538 GCA_964636795.1 uncultured Gammaproteobacteria bacterium | reverse complement strand
CTATGTCTGCCGTTTTCTCGGCAACCACGTAGCGCTGAAAAGCATCCATGGGAAACTTGGAGTCAATGGGAATCATGCCATCACTTGTACGAAGCACCGCGTCTACAATCTGCCCATCCTTAAAACGGTATTGGGTGGCGTAGTGATCCGCGGAGAAAACTTGTCCAAGCGTATCGTAAAGGATTGTTTCACCAAGATTGCCGCGGATTTTTGGAGATTTTAGAAAGGCTTGAAAGTCGGCAATCGATCGCCCAATCTCCTTCATGCCGCCAAGTTCTTGCTTGAGAGCAGAGATGACTTTTGCAGCATTATCCAGGCGCTCGTTCAGCGTTTTGGTCGTTTTATCTACACTGTTTTGCATACCGCGCATATTGTCCCCCACCATGCGCTGCATGCCCTGAATGTTCTCATTGAGCTGTCCAATGAGCTTATCGTTTTGCGACACCAACTGCATCTCCTTCATTTCCTGCAGTTTTTTTAGTATGATCCATGCGGTAGCAACCACGATTGCCACAAGTGTGATGGCGATGAGGGCGATGAGAGTGCTTGGAGACATAGCGTTGTAAGTATAGCACGCGTGACTGTGTGTTTTGCGACGCAAATTAGTAGCGCCCCAATGATCGGTGGTGCCGTGATAGTTGTCAGTGTGGCGCTCGATGGTTACCTTGTCACGCTGCCGTCAATTGTTCCGTGTGAAACATGTCCCCGTAGCTCAATTGGATAGAGCGGGCCCGTCCTAAGGGCAAGACGGGGGTTCGAATCCCTCCGGGGACACCAGTCGCTTTCTGAAACAGAGCAATATGCCATTGAGGCATATTGCGCGGGATTCGAACCGCCGGAGGCATATCCCGTCAGCAGACGAGATGCCGAGGCGGTGCCCAACCCGAGTGGTCGCGACTGGCGGCCACGAGAGGTGCGGGGCGAATCCCATTCAAGAACACAAGACTTTTGAGAATCATCGAAGAACTATGCAGTGGCCGTTGCATGCAACGGCCACTGCAGGACTGCAGGAATCAAGAGTAAGTGCGCGCCTTGTTCTCCTCAAGGATATGGAAGATAAGTGCGTGCACTCCACGCACCGCTGCGAAAAAGAACCGTTGTCTATCCTTGGTCGCTTTCTTTTTGCCAGAGACCCAGAACGAATGAGCGTAGTCGTGACGTTCCGACCTATTTCATGGAAGGCGGCTCACGGCTCTTAGGATACCTCTTGATGTCGAGATACCCCCTCCCCTACATAGGGGAGCCAGGCGAAGCCAGGTCCGGCTCCGCCGGAGTGTCCCGTCCTACGGGACGGAGGGGTACTATCAAGATTCATACCACCCCTTTTGTTCCCCTCCCATCCTAGGAGGGGAGGCTGGAGGGGGCGAACAGACAACGCGAGTGAGGACATCTGACGAGGCATTGGAATGGTAACTGAATCCATACGTAGACGCTGCACGCAATGTACCTACGTCGCGCACATCATAGTTGGCGATTTCTCAAATGTTTCACATGGAACTTTTTGTGTTCGACTGTGGATAAACTGTGACACGATCACCAGCTTAGATCGGCCATAGCTCGCCTTTCTGCTGTATCACTCACAAGATTGCGAAGAAGTGGACGTAGCATGCATCTCGACTACAGGAAGATGCAGATGCTTCCGTCCATGCCCACTAATTTCAAAATTTGCGATTGTTTCACACGAAACGATACCATCTCCAGTAATGTTCATTTGTCTACGCTAGTCTACACAAAGTCCATTACATCTACAAACTATGGATAAGCTGTTGATAAGTTGATGAAAACCTAAGGAAAAGTGCCAAAAGTTATCCACAGGTGAGCACCTATTGTAGTCGAGGCATATAAAACTGGCTAATACTAGCCAGTTTTATGATTGACTTCGGCTCATTTTTTTGCTAAAATGGTTGTAACAAATATGAAAAACAGCGGGCTAGTTTACATAGCGCTCGCGCTTTCACTCGCTTTTGCCGGAGAGGTGTACGCGGAGATGAGCTCCACGAACTATCGGCTCTATGGGGACTCCATCGGATCGGTTGGAGGGCGCGGATCAAGCACGAACTACCTTTTGGAGGGAACCGGGGAGGACATGCCCGCCGGGGAGGGTTCTAGTACCAACTATGTTCTGCTCGCTGGCTTTCAGTCGCTTGCGGAGCACCCGACGTTTTCATTCTCGGTTTCGTCATCGTCCATCGCTTTTGGAACACTGCAGGTCGCTTCGGTCGCCTCAAGCGCTTACACCGTCACTACTTCCACAAACGCTCCCTACGGCTACACCACGACCATCTATGAGGATGGTGAGTTTCGCGTTGGGTCGTCAACAATAGATGACGTTGCCGACGGTGTTATCACCGCCGGCTCGGAGGAGTATGGGGTGTCGGCTTCCGGCACCGACGCGGCATTTGCGACCGATCAAGGCATCACCTCCTCTGGTACGGTGGTTGCCTCACGTACGAACTGGATCAACGGATCCGCGACCACAGTCACGCACAAGGCCGCCATCAGCGCGAGTACCACTGCGGGGTCCTATACACATACCGTGACGTACATGAGTACCGGCAACTTTTGATGCGAGGCCTCGCGACACCCGCTCCTGCGGGATTCACGAGGCACCACATCAGCAGGTCCACACTGCGACTGTGGCGCCGCCTTCCAACGGGGAGATGACGCGCACTTTCCACAATATTTCCCATGATCGCTTCTCGATCGTGAACTCAAGCGGAGCAGAGAAACCCTCGGTGCGTGCCGGCGTTTTCTGTGTCCAAAGACCGCATCTTTCCACTCGGGCGAAAAGAAAACACATCAAAATTCGACCCACCGGCAAAGAGGCGGAGAAAGAAGACAAAAAGAAACACACGCACGAACCTTGTACACGCCACATAAGTCCGTTGTAGGGAACCGTATGGCTCCGACTGTTCGAACAATGTTGCTGATAGTCGGTGCGGTGCTGGCTCCTGTCCTCATCCCCTCGGGGGTGGACGCGTTCACGTTCACTCCTCTGCGGCTGGAGACGGATGTGTATCCGGGTGTTCCTCATACTGAGGAACTCACACTTCTCAACGAGACCGGCGAATCTGTCCGAGTTGTCTTGACTCCAACGGCGCTCGACTTGGATCAAGCGTCTGTGGGAACGGCTACATTCCTGCGCGACTCCGCGGGAGATGTGTCCATGGCATGGCTGCGGGTTTCTCCCGATCAGCTCTTGCTCGAACCGGGCCAGTCCCGTTCAGTGGACGTTACCATCTCCGCACCAGTCTCTGCCTCTGGTGTCCTTGTGGGGGGAATCGCGGCTGCCTTTCGCCCTGTGCGCAGCGACGAAGGGACGGGTGGGGTCTCTATTGAGGCCATCACAGGACCATTTATCTTTGCCAATGTGCTTGGCAGTACCACAACAAAGGATGGGGTGATCGAATCCATGCGAACCGCTGGGGGATCCAGATGGTTTGCCGCCCTTCCTGTCTCGCTGGAGGTCTCATTTGCCAACCGCGGGACGGCATACCTCAAGCCCATCGGCACGATTGAAGTACGAGATGTTTTCGGT
>CAZWSS010000069.1:0-3696 GCA_964636795.1 uncultured Gammaproteobacteria bacterium | reverse complement strand
AAAAGACGATCGAAGTGGTGGCTTCCGATACGGCTCCACTGGCCGCGTTGGCTTTCAAGGTTGCCACGGATCCTTTTGTTGGAAAACTGATTTTTATCCGCGTGTATTCGGGTATGCTCAAAGCCGGATCCTATGTGCTGAATGCCTCCAACGGAGAGAAGGAGCGCATTGGACGCTTGGTGAAGATGCACGCCAACGCGCGTGAGGAGATTGAGGAAGTATTTGCGGGAGATATTGCCGCTGCCGTGGGGTTGAAAACGGTCACGACCGGCCACACGCTGTGCTCCACCGATCACCCGGTGCTATTGGAGTCCATCACGTTCCCCGAGCCGGTTATCTCGATTGCCGTTGAGCCCAAGACCAAGGTTGACCAAGAAAAGATGGGTATGGCGCTCTCCAAGTTGGCGGGCGAAGACCCCACGTTCCGTGTGCGCACCGATGAGGAAACCAATCAAACCATTTTAGCGGGCATGGGCGAGTTGCACTTGGATGTGCTGGTGGATCGCATGAAGCGCGAGTTTGGCGTGGAGGTGAACGTGGGCGCGCCGCAGGTGAGCTATCGCGAGACCATTCGCGGCACCGCGGAGGGCGAAGGCAAGTTTGTGCGCCAATCCGGTGGTCGCGGACAGTACGGGCATGCGGTGATCAACGTGGAGCCCAACGAGGAAGGGAAGGGCTACGAGTTCTTGAACGAGATCAAGGGCGGTGTGATCCCCAAGGAGTACATCGAGCCCATCAACAAAGGGATCAAGGAAGCGTTGGAAAGTGGCGTGTACGCCGGCTACCCCATGATTGATGTGAAGGTGCACTTGGTGGACGGCTCCTACCACGAGGTGGACTCCAACGAAATGGCATTCAAAGTGGCGGGCTCAATGGCGATCAAGGATGGTGCCAGGAAGGCGGGCATTAAGCTGCTTGAGCCGATTATGCGCGTGGAAGTAGTCACCCCCGAGGCGTTCATGGGCGATGTGATCGGTGACCTCTCCGCCAAGCGCGGACAGATCAACGAGATGTTTGATCGCAGCGAAGTAAAGGTGATCGACGCTTTTGTGCCGTTGGCCGAGATGTTTGGCTATGCTACCGAGTTGCGCTCCATGTCCCAGGGTCGCGCCAGCTACTCCATGGAGTTTGATCACTACCAAGAAGTGCCCAACAATATCGCCGAGGCCATCAAGGAACAACGCACGGGAGAGAAGAAGAAGTAGGGACGTTGCATGCAACGTCCACTGCAGGACGGCAAGAATCAAGAGTAGGGGCGCACCGTGCGCGCCCTTTTTGTTTGTCAGGGAGCAGTCGAGGGAGCTCACTCGCGTTGGCTGTTCGCTCCGACACATTCCTTTGGACGTGCGCTCCGTAGGACACTACGCGGTTCCAAAGAAACGTGTCGGAGCGTCTCGCTTTTACTCATTCGTTCTGGGTTTGTCTGGCATGTGGTACGATCCCACCATGAGCGCCAACGAACTTTTCGATATCGTAGACGACCAAAACCGACCAACAGGAGAGATTGTACCGCGCGTGGAAGCCCATCAACGCGGACTTCGGCACCGCGTGGCTCATGTGTATGTTTTTCGCGATCGCGACGGAGGTCGGGAGATACTCGTCCATCAGCGCTCGGCTTTCAAGGATCACTCGCCCAACACCTGGGATCCGCGCTTTGGCGGGCACATCGCTTCGGGGAAAGATCCGTTGGAGACGGCGGTGCGCGAACTCGAGGAGGAGGCTGGTCTCTCGATCACTACCGAGGATCTGATGACAGGCCCGGTGGTGCGGTGGGATGAGCCGACGAACAACGAGTTTCAATACCTCTTTGCTTATCGTGGCGATGGACTCGATGTGGGTGTGCTGACATTCAACGATGGCGAGGTACAGGCGGTAAAGTGGATGGATGTTGACGAGGTGGTGCGGGCGGTCAACACAGAGGCGGATCAATGGACGTGTCGTGGCAAGTTTGGAGAGGAGATCAAGAACATCGCTGTATGGCTTCATACTCTATGACCACCGAGAACAAAACGGTGTATGACAAGCTCATCCGTGACCAGGTGCCGGCGATTATGGACGGGAAGAGCGTGCGCTATCAGATGCATGCGCTCGATGAAGGGCGGTACCGTTTGGAGCTGTTTCGCAAGATGCAGGAGGAAGCCGGTGAGATCGTGCCCGATCTTTCGCGCGAGCGGTTGGTGGAAGAGTTGTGCGATCTTCGGGCGGTTTGTGAGGCCATTTGTGAACTGGAGCAGATCAGTCCGGCCGAGCTTGGTGCGGCTTTTTTACAGAACATGACCAAAAAAGGCGGGTTCAAGAAACGAATCTTCCTTGAGTGGACGGAGGGATCGTCGCGTTGACGCCGCGGGGAGATGGTTGGTAAGATCGCCCCATTATGAACCAACTCGAGCGCATCCTCCGGTTTGCCCAAAGCACCGGGGACAAGGTGATCGTGACCGATCCACAAGGGAGGGATCCTATGGTGGTGATGCCGTTTGGCATGTATGAGCATCTGATTTCTACGGGGCGAAAAGCTGTCGGCATAGGTGTCGTAACGGCCGACCATCCACTGTCTGCACCCTTTCATTCTTCAAAACTTTCGGTGGAGGAGGTGCCACCGCTTCCAGACGACCTCGACTTGCAACCGTCGGTATCGGAGCCAACACCGGTGGGAAAAGGCGAGGAGCCATCTCCGGGCGAAGAGGAGGCGTTTTACTTGGAACCTGTGGAATAAGGGCTGCCGATAGAGTTAGGACCCCTGGCACTTGCGTGTTTTATAGGCAAATGGTATATTCCCGATCGCATTTTAGAGTCCTCTCATTCATATTCACGCGAACCGCTGTCCCTCTCGGACATGTTCAGACGTATCACTTATGGCAGAAGTCTTTCAACGCGCAAAGCCGCACGTGAACGTCGGTACCATTGGTCACGTGGACCATGGCAAGACGACGCTCACCGGCTCCATCCTCAAGGTGTTGAACGCCAAGGGGTTTAAAGCGTCCGCGGATTCGGTCGAGGCGCTCGATAAGGCCCCCGAGTCCAAGAGTCGTGGCATCACCATTGCCACCGCCCATGTGGAGTACGAATCCGAGAAGCGCCACTACGCGCACGTGGATTGTCCCGGACACGCGGACTATGTGAAAAATATGATCACTGGCGCCGCCCAAATGGATGCGGCGATCTTGGTGGTCTCGGCTGCGGACGGCCCCATGCCGCAGACGCGCGAGCACATCTTGCTGGCGCGCCAGGTGGGCGTGCCCTACATTGTGGTCTTTTTGAACAAGGTGGATCAAGTGGATGATCCGGAGTTGATTGACCTGGTGGAAGAGGAAATCCGCGACTTGTTGAAGAAGTATGAGTTCCCCGGAGACACCACGCCCATCATCCGCGGTTCGGCTCTCAAGGCCATTGAGAACCCGAACGATGAGGAAGCGGCCAAGCCGATCATGGAGCTCATCAACACCTTGGATAGTTACGTTCCCGAGCCCAAGCGCGATACGGATAAGGATTTCTTGATGCCGATCGAGGATGTATTCTCCATCGAGGGTCGTGGGACAGTGGTTACAGGACGCATTGAGCGCGGCACTATCAACATCAACACCGACGTCGAGTTGGTGGGATTGCGTGAAACGCAAAAGACGGTGGTGACCGGAATCGAAATGTTCAACAAGCAGCTCGACCACGGAGAGGCCGGAGACAACGCCGGACTGCTCTTGC
>CAZWSS010000068.1:1943-3766 GCA_964636795.1 uncultured Gammaproteobacteria bacterium | reverse complement strand
CCTGGTTGATACCCTCGACTTGGACGCCGATCGCATCGTACTTCCACACACTACTCGCACATACTCTGTGCGTTGGAATCGACAAGAGGAGCCGACTTCAGCGTTGATGCGCGAATTGGTGT
This sequence comes from uncultured Gammaproteobacteria bacterium, assembly GCA_964636795.1. GTDB lineage: Bacteria > Patescibacteriota > Patescibacteriia > UBA9934 > UBA11717 > UBA11717. Next base: position 3,644 of record CAZWSS010000068.1, on the reverse strand, counting down.
CGCCTCTCGTAGGGCCGTTCACCGCAACGGCGCGCATGACCTACGACGACCACAGCCCCGCCTCGATCCGCACCACGGTCTGGTTCTTTCCGTGGCGAAGCGCTTTGTTGCTTGGAGTTCTCTTGGTGGGGGTCGCCGCCGCGCGTCGACGCCTTCGACGCGTATGATGCGGCGACTCCTGCCTCGCGCCCTCTTGATTGGGTTGATCATTGCAACCCAATCGTTCCTTCCAATCTTGTTTGTCTACGCCAGTGTACTCACCGGTGCGTCATTGGAGCTCACGACGCATGCCACCAACGCTTCGGCGAATCACACGTTCGAGTTTGTGACACCAAGTGGGGTGGAGAGCTCAACGGATGCGATCGTTCTCACCTATCAGTTCGGTTCCAGTTTGGCATCGCTTTCTGCGGGGGACATGGACTTAGTGGTGGACAACGACGGGGCATGCGATGGTCCGTTCACGGACAAGACGTTGGCGGCAACGGTTGGCGTGGATACATGGGGTGTGGGAGTGCTTGGGCAATCCATTACATTCTCCGCCCCAACCAATGCGGCTGCCGGTGAAATCACAGCCGGGCGATGTGTGCAGATTCAAATCGGCACCAATGCGGCCGGCGGAGTGAATCAAATTGTCAACCCCGGATCAACAGGATCTTATGAAGTGGATGTGACCGGCACCTTCGGCGACCATGCCATGTACGCGGTGGGCATCACCGGAACCTCCGGGCTGACAGTGACGGCTGTGGTTCCAGATAACTCAAGTCCTGGACCGACTCCATCGCCCTCACCTGGCGACACAACGGCACCGACGATCTCCAACGTGGTGGTCTCCAACATCACTACGTTCTCGGCACGCGTGTCGTGGCTCACCGATGAGCCGGCGAGCAGCATCGTGGAATACGGCCTCACGGAGGCTTACGAAGTGGGGAATATTACGGACGCGGCCTTCCGTACGTTGCATACGGAGTCGCTCTCGGGATTGCTGGAGGCCACCACCTACCACTTCCGCATCACGGCCACCGACAACTCGGGGAACGTCACGGTCGGTGAGGACTTCACCTTCACCACGCAGGACGCCACGCCTCCGGTGATCTCCAACCTTCAGGTTGTGAACATCACGGAGACCTCGGCCACGATCACCTGGGACACCAATGAGCTTTCGGATAGCACGGTGACGCTTGGCTCTAGCACATGGTCCGACGCGACGCTCACACTCACACATAGTGTGACGGTCACGGGGCTTTCTCCTGCGACCAGTTACAGCGCCATCATCACATCCACGGATGCATCGGGGAACACGGCAACCGATCAAGTGATGTTCACAACCTTGGCGGATCTACCGCCGGGGAATGTGGTGAACTTCACGGCTACGCCCGGCAACGCGCAGGTGGCGCTCTCATGGACCAACCCAACGGATGCGGACTTCAGCAATGTGGTCTTGGTCTTCCGCGCGGATCGCTTCCCGACGAGCCCCATTGATGGGACGGTGATCTACAGCGCGAGCGGTACGAGCTTCCTGCACACGGGACTTACCAACGGGACGCTGTACTACTACACCATCTTCGCGGTGGATGCGGCGGGAAACATCTCCTCGGGAGCAACCGTATCGGCAACGCCTGTGGCGCCGGTGATTCCCGTGCCAATCCCAATCCCAACGCCCACGCCGGTGCCGACTCCAACCCCGACGCCTACACCCACGCC
>CAZWSS010000068.1:0-1843 GCA_964636795.1 uncultured Gammaproteobacteria bacterium | reverse complement strand
ACGCCAACGGCTCCCATTCCGGGAACGGATGTGAGCTTCAAAGTGGCGCGCGACGCGATTGAACTCGTGCCGTCACACGGAGTCGTGCGAGTGCTCGGTGGCCGCCCGTTGCTCATCCGCCTCTCGGTGGTGCATGCACCGGCCGCCATCACCAAGGCCACGCTGACCATCGGCTCGTCCACCTACTTGATGAACCCCGACGCCCTGTTGGTGCGCATCGCTTCGTTCACGGAGGTCTCGGTGGCCGACCGCTCTGTGTACAACGCGCGGGTGCTCACGCCCACATCGTCTCAAGCGCTCTCCATCACGATTGACTACGTCACGGGGGAGCGGCAGACCATGGGTTATACCCTCGCGGTGCAACCCGACGGCCGTATTACGTCGTCCATGGATGGGGCGCCGATCGCAGAGGCTACGGTCACGCTTATGAACCGCACCGGTTCTTGGCGGGCATGGCCGGCGGTCTCCTACGACCAGTCGAATCCCCTGCAGTCCGGGGAGCGCGGTACCTACGCGTGGTACGTGCCAAGCGGCACCTATCGTGTGGAAGTTGCAAGGGAGGGATACGCTTCGGTGCAAACGAGTGCGTTGCGGATTGACGACGGTATCGTCAACGTGCCGATCGAGTTGATCGCCTTTCTGCCAACCATCGAGGAGATGATCGAAGAGGGGGCGTCACCCGTGGGGGCGATTGTGAGCAAGGTGCTCGAGTCCATCCGGATTCTGCGGCAAAGCCCGGCGGTGCAGGGAACGGCAACCATTGCCACGCCCATCGTGGCTCTCTCGGCGGTCTCCACGGCAGCCGCGCTCGCGACGATCTTCAACGGTGCACGGTTCCTTCAATATCTCTTCACCGCACCGTTCCTTCTCTTCCGACGTCGAAGTCGAAAGCGCTGGGGAGTGGTGTACGACTCGCTGCGAAAGATTCCAGTGGACTTGGCGATTGTTCGATTGATGGACGCACAGACCGGCCGTGTGTTGAAGAGTTCCGTGACGGACAAGCATGGCCGTTTCCTCTTCATTGCCTCGCCCGGGCTCTACCGGATTGCAGCGCAAAAAGTCGGGTTCGGCTTCCCCACGGAGCATCTCAAAGACCACAAGCGTGACGGCGACTACCTCGACCTCTATCATGGCGAACCAATTGACGTGAGGGAGGACGGGGCGTCTGTGGCGGTCAACATCCCGCTTGATCCCACGGGCGAAGCGGCCAAGGCACCGCACAAGATCCGGATCGAACGCTTTGCGCGCCGCGTCATGTACGCGCTCTCGGTGATTGGCCTCGTTGTCTCTGTGGTGATCGCCGTGCTGCAGCCGAGTGCATGGACCATCTTGGTCGCCATGGCCCAGGTCGTAGTGTTCCTTGCCTTCTTGCGCCTTGCTATTCCGCATCGTCCCAAGAGTTGGGGGATTGTCTACGACACCCACTCCCGCCGGCCGCTTGCCAACGCCGTGGTACGCATCTTCGATCCGACGTACAACAAGTTGCTCGAAACGCAGGTCACCGACGGCCGCGGACGCTACGCTTTCTTGGTTGGCCCCAACGAGTACTACGCCACCTATGAGAAGGGTGGCTACCGCAAGACCGAAGTGCGTCCGATTGATCGCACCGACACCACCGAACCGTCCTATGTCTCGATAGACGTCGGCATCAACCGCGCCGATCAACCTCCCACCCCTCACCAACATCCATGAAAACTCATACCTCAACCTTGCCACTCTGGCGCGCGATGATCGCGCTGGGAGTGATGGCTCTCGCCCTCGCGGCGGGAGTGGTTGGGGTGCGTGAGGCGCGAGCGACGCTCGATGTACCGCAGATCTTGGTCTACCAAGGGCGGCTCACGGA
>CAZWSS010000067.1:0-4238 GCA_964636795.1 uncultured Gammaproteobacteria bacterium | reverse complement strand
AGATTTTCGGCCCCTCCAAGGATTGGGAGTGCTACTGCGGCAAGTACAAAAAGATTCGCTACAAGGGCATCATTTGCGACAAGTGTGGCGTGGAGGTTACCCATTCGCTTGTGCGCCGCGAGCGCATGGGGCATATCGAATTGGCCGTGCCCGTGTCTCACATTTGGTTCTTGCGCGGCGTGCCGTCCAAAGTCGGCACGGTGCTCGACCTCTCCGTGCAGCAGTTGGAGAAAGTGATCTACTTCGCCCAGTTCATCATCACCGATGTGAACGAACAGGCGCGGTCTATGGCGGTGGAGGAGCTGCAGTCCGAGTACAAGGCCAAGCGCAAAATGATTGAGGGGGAGTTTAAGCGCGACGCCGAGCGGGCAAAAAAGAATTTGGAGAATGACAAGGACGCGCTGGCCTCCGAGCTTTCGCGGCTGGAGGAGATTCGCGACCATAAGATGGAAGAGTTGGAGGGCGACTTTTTGACGGTTGATCGCGAGCTCAAGGACATGCGGCCGCTGCAACTCATCTCCGAGAACACCTACCAGGACTGGTCCATTCGCTACGGGCACATTTTTGAGGCGACCATTGGCGCCGAGGCCATCCGCGGACTGTTGGCGCGTATCAACTTGGAGGAAACCATCGTGCGGTTGGAAGCGGAGGCCAAGGAAGCATCCAAGGCGAAACGGGATCGCATCGTTCGCCGCATGAAGTTGCTCAAGGCGCTGCATATCAACGGCATTCGACCCGAGTGGATGATCTTGGAGGCGGTGCCGATCATTCCTCCCGACCTACGCCCCATGGTGCCGTTGGATGGTGGTCGCTTTGCCACGTCGGACCTGAACGACCTCTATCGGCGCGTTATCAATCGCAACAATCGCCTGAAGCGTCTGAAGAATCTGAACGCTCCCGAAGTCATTGCGCGCAACGAGAAGCGCATGTTGCAGGAGGCGGTGGACGCTCTCTTGGACAATAGCGCGCGCCACAGCAAGACGGTGATTGCCGCCACCGGTCGTAAGCGCCAGCTCAAGTCGCTTTCGGACAACTTGAAGGGAAAGCAGGGTCGCTTCCGCCAGAACTTGCTCGGCAAACGCATTGACTACTCCGGCCGTTCCGTCATCGTCGTCGGCCCGCACCTGCGCCTGGGCGAATGTGGCGTGCCCAAGCGCATGGCCTTGGAGCTCTTCCGTCCGTTTGTGATTGCGGAGCTTATTTCCCGCGAATTTGTCTACAACATCCGCAGCGCCAATCGCTTCATTGAAGCCGACCGCCCGGAGGTCTGGGATATCTTGGAGGGCATCATCAAAAAGTCCTATGTGCTTCTCAACCGCGCGCCGACCTTGCACCGCCTTGGTATCCAAGCGTTCCGCCCGCTGTTGATCGAGGGCAAGGCGATTCAGGTGCACCCGTTGGTGTGCGACGCATTCAACGCCGACTTTGACGGAGATCAAATGGCCGTGCACGTGCCCCTCACCAAGCAGGCGCGCCAAGAGGCCAAGCAGCTCATGTTGGCTTCCAATAACCTCCTCAAACCCTCGGCGGGTGAACCGATCGCGCGCCCGGGCAAGGACGTGGTGTGGGGTTGCTTCTACCTCACGATGACGCTGGAAGAAGAGCAACGCGCTGCCGAGGCGCGCAAGAGTTTCTCTTCGCCCGCGGACGCGGAGTATGCCATGGAGTCGGGAAAGATTGGTATGCGCGAGCTGATGAAGGTCAACTTGCCCGGTGTGGGGATCGTTGAGACCACCGTGGGGCGCGTCAAGGTCAACCGATTCTTTCCAGAGATGATTGGCTTCCGCAACGAGATGCTCGGCAAAAAGCAGCTCTCCGAGATCACCCGCACGGTGCTGGAGAAGGAAGGCCGCGAGCGCACGGTGCAACTGTTGGACGAGCTGAAGATGCTCGGGTTCAAGTACTCCACCAAGTCCGGGTTTAGCTGGGGCATGGGCGAGTTGCCGGTCATCAAGGAGAAGCCCGCGCTTATGGAAGAGGGATCCAAGAAGGTGCGCGAGATTGATGAGCACTACGCGCAAGGATTGCTCACGTCTTCCGAGCGCCACAGCGCGATTGTGAACGTGTGGACGGACATCAAGTCGCGCATCGAGCAGCTCGCGCGCGAGTCGCTGCCCAAGCGCGGCTCGGCCTACTCCATGATCGAGTCGGGCGCCCGCGGCAGTTTGGGGCAGCTCACCCAGATGATCGGCATGAAGGGGTTGGTGCAGTCGGCCTCGGGAGAAGTCATTGAGCTCCCCGTGAAGGGTTCCTTCAAAGAAGGGTTGGACGTGTTGGAGTTCTTCATCTCCTCCCACGGTGTGCGTAAAGGATTGACCGACACGGCGCTCAAAACCGCCAATGCTGGCTACCTCACCCGCCGCTTGGTGGACGTGGCGCAGGACGTGGTGATCCGTGAGGATGATTGCGGCGACACCGATGGTGTGCACCTCACCAAAGTGGAGTCTGACGAGATCGGCGAGCCGCTGGCTGTGCGCATTCTGGGTCGCTACACCCTCTCCGACATCAAGAAACCCGGCGGGCGCAAGGTGGTGGTGAAGGCGGGCGAGTTGGTGACGGAAGACGCTATCCGCGACATTGAATCGGGAGACAAGGAATTGGAAGAGGTGCATGTGCGCTCGGTGCTCTCCTGCCGTTTGCATCGCGGGCTGTGCGCCAAGTGCTATGGCTACGACTTGGCCTACAACCATGAAGTGAAGGTAGGCACGGCCGTGGGCATCATCGCGGCACAGTCCATTGGAGAGCCTGGCACGCAGCTCACCATGCGCACCTTCCACATGGGAGGCGTGGCGGGCAAGGATATCACCCAAGGATTGCCGCGCGTGGAAGAGTTGTTTGAGGCGCGCACTCCCAAGCACCGCGCCCTCATGGGGGAGGTGTCGGGGAAGGTGGAGATCGAGAGCACGGCGCGCCAGTTGATTGAGTCCACCTCGGGGCAGAAGATTGTGGACACGCGCCCGGGTCAAAAAGTCATCCGCATCCACCACGACATCATCGAAGAGAAAATCTACAAGTGCGGCCGCGGCAGCACGGTAAAGGTGAAGGATGGCGACACGGTGCAGAAGGGTGACATGCTATGCGTCAAACCCAACGGTGACGCGCAGACGGCCGAGGCCAACGGCACCGTCAAAATCGAAAAGACCCACGTGCACGTGCTCTACGAGCAACCGGGCAGCGTGGAATACATTGTGCCGGCCGGATTCAACGTTTATGTGAAAGATGGCGATGAGGTAACGGCGGGCGACGCGCTCACCGAGGGGCACCTGGACTTGCAGCTCCTCTACGCCTCCAAGGGGCGCAAGGCGGTGGAGCAGTACATCTCCAAGGAAATTCAATTCATCTACGCGTCGCAGGGACAGAAGCTCAACAACAAGCACATCGAGGTGATCATCCGCCAAATGTTCTCGCGCGTGCGTGTGGCGGAACCGGGCGACACCAACCTGCTGCCCGGTGAGGTCTACGAGCGGCCCACATGGCAAGAGGCGAACGTGGAAGTTGGGCGTGGGAAGAAGTGCGAAGTAGAGGAACTCTTCCAAGGCATTACTAAGGTATCGCTCTCAACCGACTCCTGGCTGTCGGCGGCCTCCTTCCAAGAAACCTCCAAGGTGCTCATCAATGCGGCGGTGACCGGGAAGGTGGATGAGCTGCGCGGATTGAAGGAGAACGTGATCATCGGGCGCTTGATTCCCGCGGGAACGGGCGTGAATCCGTTGGAAATTGATGAGGAGTTTGAGGCCGAGCAGGCTGCTCCGATCTTTGCCGAGCCGGTCGCGGAGGAGACACCCGAGGAGATGGCTGTAGGGACAGGTCGCGACCTGTCCACGCAGGATGAATCGCTCGACGTGGCCGAAGAAGGGCCACAAGTGGGAGAGGGCGCCGAGGCGGGAGAGACAAAGGATGAGTAGGGACAGGTCGCGACCTGTCCGTCAAGGTCTATCAAGAGCCCCGTTGTGTGACGGGGTTCTTTAAAAACAACGACAATGACAAGTCAAAGTCAAATGCAAAGCAAAACTCCAATGCATGCCGCCTTGTCCTTTGTCTTTGGATTGTTTTTGTTGTTGTTATTACCGTCCTCTCCCTCTGGTATACTCTCCGTATCCTCCCTATTCTTTATCCCCTCTCTTATGCCTCTGCCTCCCACCCCACAACCTGGCGCCTCCCAGCATCCAAGCGTCTGGGCTCTTGTGATTGTCCTTATCATTCTCACCCTCGGCCTCTCTGTGACGGTCGTTTGGATG
>CAZWSS010000066.1:0-4280 GCA_964636795.1 uncultured Gammaproteobacteria bacterium | reverse complement strand
CGTCGCCATCCGTATCCAACTGGTCGGCGTTTGGATCCGTAGGACAATTGTCTACATCATCCAGCGCCCCGTCCTGATCCTGATCGGGAACGGGCCTAATGAGATTGGTAACCGCGGAGTTGTTGGTCGTATTTTGATCCACGGGATCGGTGCCTTCGATCCGACCCAATATATTGAACTCGTGATCGGGCAACGTATAGTCAATAAACACTTCTTCATCAAACCCGCCGGCAGGCAACGAAATGGCCTGTGACGTTCCAATCTTCTGGTCGCTCACGTAAAACCCCACATAGCCCGTGGTGTCTATGTCGCCCAAGTTGCGTAGTCGCGCATACACTCGCACAGTGTTGCCCACATAAAACGTCTCCGTGGAAAAGTAGATCCCCTTCCCTGTAAATCCAACATCTATCGTGGCCGCCGAGGTGAAAAACGGCACAAATAATAACAACGCCGCCAGGAGCCACCTAGCGCTTACTCTTTGGTATCTTTTTGTAGTGATCAAACTCATAGGGAATCGCTCCTCGAATAGGGCCCTTGAACAGCATGTGGAGTTCACCACACACATACTTGATGGCGAGCCGAACGCGCCCCTCGGTGCGCCAGCGGCGCATGGACGTCTCCACGGCGGGTGCATGGAGTATACCAAAATCTCCGACTTGTGCCGCCGTACGCGCATAGTGCATGTCCTCCGCGAGCGTGACGGTCTCGTCAAACCCTCCAATCTCGTCGTGCACAAATCGCTTTACAAGCATGCAGGCCCCCACGGCGTGCGGTAAACGCTTTGCCGAAAGGCGAGCATACCAATTATAGAGTCCGTAGGTGAGCCGATCGAGCCATGTGCCGTCATGGGGCGCCACCGGCACTGCCGCAATATCCAGACGGCGCAGATGAAACTCCTTGATGGCATCGCGGAGAAAGTGTTTGCTTGGGATCACCACATCCGCGTCCATAAACACAAGCGTCTCGCCATGAGACGCTTGGGCTCCAAGATTTCGACCCACTCCCGGCAGTCCGCCCACAATCACCTTGGCACCAAACCGTTGCGCCACCTCTCGGGTATGATCCGTGGAGTGTGCATCGGCCACAATCACCTCATAGTCGCGGAATGACTGTTGCCGAATCTGCTTGAGCAAACGTTCAAGATTTTTCTCCTCATTCTTGGCCGGGATGATGATGGATGCCAGCATAGGAGATGGTCATAGAGCACGCTTACTGAACGCGTAGCGGTGGTGCATCAACCACGTACCAGAGGTCACCGGTTCGTCGAACACGGAATTGTGATGTGAGTTTCTGTACCGAGCAGCCCGTGTCCATACAAAACGGTTGGCGCTTCCCCTCGTTGTTGATAAACGCCATCTCGTGCGAGCGGACATTGGAACCCTTGTCTTCCCCCACGGTGTCGATTTCAATTGCCTGACAGAGATGGTCGGCGCACAACACCTCGAGTTCCGCCGCAACGGCTGCGCGATCAGCGGCCTCGGTGAAGCAATAGGATCCTTGACAGGGCACCTCCACATACTGCGCGGCATCCGCATATCGTGCGTCGGCAAGCAGGGTGAAGAACTGCACCAATTCGGCCGTGCCATCCTCAGAGCGAACACGATCACCCACGGAGGTGTTTGGACGGCTGCCTCCATTGAAAGACAGGACGAGCACCACGATGACAGCAGCAACAATGATGAGGGCCGCAATGAGTCGAGCGGGGTTTTTCATAGGCATAGATAGTAAAGCCAGTATATCCTAGCAACCACAGAGCGCATAGAGAGCCACGCCGGCGGCAACGGCCACGTTGAGAGAGGACTTTTTGCCAAGCATCGGGATGGTCAACTGAAGGTCCGTGTGCGCCATCACCTCTCGTGGCAAGCCGTCGGGCTCGTTGCCAAACAAGAGGGCGACCTTTTTGGGGATGGTCGCGTGTCGAATGGAGGGTAAGCATGGGTCGGCTTCGAACGCCACGATCGTATAGCCGTCGGCGTGGAGGCGATCCATGACCATCGCGACATTACGCTCCTTTGACCATGGGACAGTGGCGTCGGCTCCGAGCGCTGTTTTGGAAATCTCCACACGCGGCGGGGCGGCCGTGTATCCCGTGAGGTACAAGTGCTCAACGCCAAAAGCATCGCACGTCCGAAAAAAGGCACCGACGTTGAACAGGCTTCGAATGTTGTGGGCAATCACCACCATGTGCGCTTGACCCCCATGTGCTATTCTGGTACACGACACGTATGAAAACTGGATTTGCAACGCTCTTCGGCCGCTCCAACGTGGGTAAGTCCACGCTCTTGAATCGGCTCGTTGGTACCAAGATTGCCATTACTTCGCCCAAACCGCAAACCACGCGCCACCAGCTCCAAGGCGTGGTGCATGCGGATGAGGGGCAGATTGTGTTTGTGGACACGCCGGGACTGTTCACGTCGGCCAAGAGCACCCTCACCAGCTACCTGAACAAAACGGCACAAGCCGCACTCAAGGACGTGGACGTGATCGTGCATGTGGTGGACCCCACGCGTGCCATTGGCCCCGAGGATAAAAAGATCATGGCGTTGCTGCGCGACATCCACACCCCCAAGATTCTGATCATCAATAAGATGGACGTGTACGGCGCGCCGTTCGTGGCTGCGTTTGAGGCACTGGAGGGCGAATACAGCGAGATTGTCAAACTGTCGGCACAGACCGGGCAGCACACAGGATCACTGATCGACGCCATTTTCCGCCATCTCTCCGAGGGAGAGCCCCTCTACGCCACCGGTCAGTGGACGAACTTGGACAACACATTTTGGTTTGCCGAGCTCATCCGTGAAAAACTTTTCTTGCGTCTGCACGACGAGCTTCCCTACTCACTCACAGTGCACGTGGATGAGGTGGATCGCCGCCCCGACGGAACGCTCTACATCCAAGCGCGGATCATCACCAATCATGACCGCTACAAGGGGATGATTGTGGGCCGTGGGGGCCGAGGCATTCGCGAGATCGGGCAATCATCCCGTAAAGAAATCGAATCCGTCACCGGCACCAAGGTCTATCTCGACCTCACCGTTGTGGTTGATCCGCATTGGACGGAGGAGTTCCGACTATAAGTATGAAAACCACTATTTGTATCGCCTTCGGGGGTATCTCATCAGAGCATGAGGTATCCATGATTACAGGTCTTCAGGTGTTAGAAAAAATTGATCGCAGCCGTTTTACTCCCTACGGCATCTTCGTCACAAAAGATGGGCGCATGTTGGGCTATGGTGATCTTTCTAAACGAAGCAACTTTGCAACCGTGAAGCCGCGGCTCCTCTGCATAGGTCGCGATAAGAAGGGCGCGTACTTTCGTGAGCGTGGTCTCCTTGGCAAAACAGTGCGCCCACAGGCCGTTTACATGGCATTCCATGGTGGGACAGGCGAAAGTGGGCCGTTTCAAGGCCTGCTTGAGACATTTGACATTCCATTCACATCGCCAGGTATCGAGGGATCCGTGATCACCATGAACAAAGCCCTTGGCAAGGAAGTCCTTGCGTCGTACGGTTTGCCGGTTGTCCGAGGTATTGCACTCCACAGCGATGAGATCGTTGCAGACAGCCAGACCGTCGTAGACCGTGTGATAGAGGCCGTTGGTCTTCCGGCCATTATCAAACCCGCACACCTTGGGTCAAGTATAGGAATCCATATTGCGAAAGAGGGCATCGAACTTGAGAAGCGACTCCTTGAAACCGCACACCTCGACAGCGAGATCGTCGTTGAACAATGCCTCCCCTCGTTCAAGGAATACAATTGTGCTGTCCGTAGAATCCGAGGCGTGATAGAGACCAGCGAGATCGAATCACCGGTCGCACAGGATGCCATTTTGAGTTTTGCCGATAAGTATCAACGAGGGGGCGCCAAGAAGAGCGGTGCAAGAGATGGCATGGCATCGCTCCAGCGTGAGCTGCCTTCGAAGATCGATCCAGTTCTGCGTGGTCACATTGTGGACATGGCAAAAAGGGCCTTCCTTGCCTGTCGTTGTAAGGGAATGGTACGCATCGACTTTATGGTGACTCCGGATAATATGACCTATATTACCGAGATCAATCCAATCCCAGGCAGCATGAGTTTTTACCTTTGGGAGGCGAGTGGTATCGGTTTTACCCAACAAATTACCGATCTCATTGAACAGGCCATTGTTGACCAGGTGGAACGGAGCACAAAACGCCTCGACTATCCCACAGACATCGTAGAGAAGTTTATAAAGAGCTAGTACGACGCGTCCGTCAATTCTGGTTGAAACAACAGAACGAAGTCGGATGGAGAGAAGCTTG
>CAZWSS010000065.1:0-4339 GCA_964636795.1 uncultured Gammaproteobacteria bacterium | reverse complement strand
GCTTTGCGCCGCCCCCGCCAAAAATGCCGCCGGCGCCATGATAATGAGTACCCAGATGATCACCACGCGATAGATGAGCACTCCGATCATGATCACGATCACAATCAACGTGATGGCAATTTGGATGAGCGCAAAGAGCGAGGAAGCAAACACGGAGAAGCCCGCGCCACCCGTAGAGATTCCTTCCGGTTGTGCAGTGAAGGCCTGCGCTTGCCGCAGCTTGATGAGTTCGAGCAGGTTGGCGATGCCCACCTGTTGGATGGCATTCACAAAAGCAATCATGACCACTTGGCCGATGTCAATAAAGAGGCCCACGATCAACCGACTGAAATTGACCGCAATCGCGGCGATGACCAACTTGGGAATGTTCTGCTGCCAAGAGACCTTGCTCACGCCAAACATGGTGCCAAAGGCGATGATAAGCATGAGCGCCACGAAGCCCGTGTTGGTCAGGTTACGGACAATCTCCCAACCGTTCTTGACTACCGGATGGTCGATAAAGTCGGAGTACTTGAGAACCGGGACCAGGATGTGCTGCATGATGAGCACAATGATGGAGCCCAGCACACTCGCGATCCAGTTGATGACGCCGGCAAGCAGGGACGCCAATGCGCCGCCGATGGCGCCTGCGGCTGTGGAAACGATCCCTTCTGCAAGAGCGTGGGGAGCGGCAAAGACAAAAAGCCCAACCGCAACCAGTGCGGCGAACCCGTGCACGAACCGTCGGTGTTTGCGCAACCAAGACATGTGTTTCTGGAGGCAAGTATAACATAAGCAAGGGCTCTTAGCTTTTGGCTTTTAGCTATTCGCTTTTGCCACAAGTGCGGACAGATGGGATTGAAGCTCAAAAAGCTAAAAGCCAATCGCCAATAGCTATCCGCCAACATGAACTCGGCATGCCGGAGAGTCCCCCAGCATGCCGAACGTTGCTCTTGAAGTGGACGCCGGATGCGTCCCTACGGCACCACTACGTGCACGTCGCAGCCACCCACGCCGTTGGGCGTGTCGGTGGCGATGGGTGGCGCGCCGTCCACGGTGAACTCGCCATGCACCACCATGCCGCCCGCCTCCCCCCAGTTGGAGCAGATCCACCAGGGGTCGGAGAGCGCGTTGGAGGCGCTGAACTCGCCGTTGACCGTGAGCACGTCGCCGGTCTCCGCGTTGACGCTGCCACAGAGCTCAGCGAAGGGTCCCGAGGCGGAGTCCACCGTCTGCCACACTCCGTCCACCTTGACCCACAGCTCGCCGTTGTGCGGGTTAATGAGCCCCGTGGGCCACCAGCACAGCGTGCGGCCGGTCTCCGGTGGCGGCGTTGCATCGTCATCGTCATCCGCGTCGTCGTCTCCGCTCTCGTTGTCGTCATCGTCCGACGGCACCGTGTCGTCGTCATCACCTGCCGCGTCATCGTCTCCGCTCTCGATCGGGTCATCCTCCACGTCGCCCTCCTCCCACACGGGGAGCTGGCTCTCGTAGAAGTGGCCGGCCGAGAGGCCGCAGGTGACGTCCTCCGTGGGATAGGCCTGCGCGGCTCCCGACACTGACCGGTCCGCCGCGAACATGGCGCTCGGGATGGACGTGCCCAGCCCCGCGCGCTGTGCCGCGTCACCGCTGTGCACACCGATGTGCACGTGGTCGCCCGAGCAGGCGCCGGTGCAGCCGGCCAGCCCCAGCGGCTCGCCTTCCCACACCCACGCGCCGTCTTCCACCCACGCCTCGCGCAAGTGCCCGAGCACGATGTACGTGCCATCGCCCAGGTCGAGGTTGATGTGGGTGCCGAAGCCGCTCGTGTCGTAGTGGACGAAGACCATCCCGCTCACGGGCGCGTAGAGCGTCGCCGGCGTGTTGGGCGGGTTGGGCGTGTCCAGGTCCAGGTCCCAGCGCGTGGACGTGTAGGAGTGCGAGTACGTGCCGCCCGCGCCCTGGGTGCAGCGCCACGCCGTGCCCGCCGGGAAGGGCATGTGCCAGATGGCCACGCTGCCCCCCACGTCTCCGGGCAGTCCGCCGCCCTGTTCGCTGTTGCCCATCTCCTCATCAGTGGGCGCCAGGTGGCACCCCTCCAGGGAGATGAAGGTGAGAGTGGCCATGATCGCGAGGGCGATCAGGCAACACGAAACCAGCCACCGGTTCATTCCTGTTCTCCTTCCGTCTGCGTGAACGGGCAGGGACTGTTGTTGACGTCCGTGCTCCGTTCGTTGTTGGGATCGGTCCCCAGCGCGCTCTTCACCCGGTCGGCGAAGCGCACGTCGGAGAGATCCGTCACCACCCCGTTGCGCACCACGCGCACCGTGGAGATGTCTGACTGATCGGTCGTCTCCTCCCTCCCCCAGTAGGCGGCAATCCGCGCCTGCCGGGTCCGACCGATGCTCTCCCCCGCACACAGCTCCTCCCCCTTCTGTGCCCACACCACGTCCAGGTCGTCCACCACCAGGATGGCTTCCTGCTCCCAGTGCAGCAGCACCACCTCGCCCACCCGCACGTCCAGCACATGCACGTGCTGCGGCGCCACCAGATCGGCGGGCGCGTTGGACACCAGGGCCGCGCGGTACTCGTCGTACTCCGTCACGCCCACCATGTCGCTGCGGCTGAAGGGGATGGTGAACATCGCAGAGTGGGTGTAGGCGAGTCCGGAGTCCTGTTGACAGGACATCAGACCCATGGAGATCAGAACCAGAAACACGATGCGCTGCATGTCTCCTCCGTTGTAAGGTCCGGTAATCCCCCATTGGATCGCCGCCCTGGATGGCAACGGACCTCCTCCCTGTAAGGTGTTGTCCTCCAGAGGCAGCAACCGAATGTGCTTGATCGCGATCCAGCACCTCCTCCTTGGTTGTGCACGCCTTCACAAAGTGGCGCGCGTCCCAGTGCCCCACGCAGCCACCCCACATCGGGTAGCGGCTGCATCACCAGGTCGGCGTTCTTTGCGTTGACTCCTCTATGGCACCACGCATTTTGTACAGGGTCAACGGGTGTTGTTGAGGATAAGTAGGGTGATTTTTGTCGACGCGCTTCGACAGCTGTTTTCTGTCCACAACCGATCGCGCCGCGGCATCTCTCTCGACTGTCCGCCGCGCCATGTCGAAGAGCTTCGACACATTGCTGTGGATAACGTGTGCCAAAAACAAAAAAGAGCGCGATCGATTTTGCTCTTTTGGGTGCTCGCTATTTTGAAAACCGCTCTACCACCTCTGCCGCGACCTTCACATAGTCCTTGAGGTTCGGGTAGGAAAGCTGATCGGCCACCGCTTCCCATGTCACCCACGCAAACCGGTCACCGTTGAATTCCGGCCGCAGCTCCGTATCGTCTTTCGAGGTCGCCACGAACATGTGCACCACCACGTCACCAACGCTATTCTGATAGCGATGGTCTGGCAGCGGTTGGATGTTGTCTATCTCGAGCCCAGTTTCCTCCCTCACCTCTCGCCGCATGGCCACAAGCGGTGTTTCGCCCTCATCTATCCATCCTTTTGGAAACGACCAGTCGTTGTGCTCCTTCCGATACAGCAGTAACACATGCCCAGGGCGGGACCGGCTAAAAATAATCGCACCGGCTTTTTGGATGGGCATAGCTTGGTATCACTTGTATGTTCCCTCATTGCGCAGTCGTATGGCCTCGATGACCACCGTCTTATTGTGCATGTCCATAGAGAAAACCACTCTGTATTTCCCAACACGTACTCGGTAAAAATGTGATCCGGCCAGTTTTTTTACCTTAAGACCGATCGCCACGCCGCTGCGCAACACCATAATCACCTCCAGTAGCCGCTGCCGATCCTTCTTGCTCGCTTTGCGCAGCAGCTTCTCGATCTTGTTCATAACCGCTAGAGCGTCTTTTTCAGCAGACGAATCATCTCCTCGGCGGGAATACCTTTTCCTCCGTTGTCACGCGTGGCGTCAAAAAGCACTTCCCAATTGCCTTCATCCAAGTCCTCCGTTTGAATAGGAGTAATGATCAGCGACCGAGCCTCTTCCTTGATCAAGTACTGGTTGGTTGGGAATAGTTTGCGCCACTTGGCCGGAAGGGTGACTTGACCCTTGCTCGTTGCCTTTACGATTCTTGTCATAAAACCTTGATGGAGAAAAGTGTTACTTTCTTACTTTACTACTTTACGAGATCGTGCGTCAACAGGACGATTCGATACACCTAAACACTTTCCTCACCCCGGTGAGGTTTTTGTTTAGGTACGGCGCCACGTTCAAGATTCAAGACCTGACCCCCTGTGGATAACTCCGTTTTGCTGTGCCGTTGGGTACTACTTAGGCAGCCAAGGTTGGCCAAGAAGAATAGGGCTCTTGACGGGAGCTATTGTTGACTTTCTTCTAAATACCTGCTATTTTCAAG
>CAZWSS010000064.1:777-4345 GCA_964636795.1 uncultured Gammaproteobacteria bacterium | reverse complement strand
GGACGCGATCGCGAGTTTCAGGCCATTCTGCCGTTGCGCGGCAAGATTCTGAACGTGGAACTCGCGCGGCTGGACAAGATGCTCGCCAACAATGAGCTCAAGTCGCTCGTGATCGCCCTTGGCACCGGCATCGGCGACGACTTCAACGTGGAGCGACTGCGCTACGGTCGCATTGTGATCATGACCGATGCCGACGTGGACGGCGCTCACATCCGCACCTTGCTCCTGACCCTCTTCTTCCGCTACTTCCCCGAGATCATCCACAAAGGTCACCTCTTTATTGCGCAGCCGCCGCTCTACCGCGTGCAAGTCGGTAGGGCCGTGGAGTATGCGTATGGAGAAGATGAGCGCGACAAAATTATTGACCGGCTTGCCAAACCGGAAAAAGAATCTGCCAAGCCCAAGAAGGTCGTGGTGACGATCGATGAGAACACCGGTGAGGAAATCATCGAAACAAGTGGCCGCCGCGCCAATGTGCAACGCTACAAGGGTTTGGGAGAAATGAACGCCGATCAGCTATGGGAGACCACCATGAATCCTGCCAACCGGGTCATGAAGCGCGTTACCATTGAAGACGCCACCCGAGCCGAAGAAATTTTTGACACTCTCATGGGAGCCGACGTCGCCCCCCGAAAGCGCTTCATTTCAACACACGCAAAGAGCGTGGAGAATTTGGATGTGTAGATACTGGCCAACACCCAATATCCAATGGACAATACTAAGGCAAAGGCATGGGCACTTGTGATTTGCATTTGAATTGGTTATTGGATATTTCTCCTGTTGACATCTTCCCCGCCCCGTCGTATCCTGTCCTCATTCGCCCCCGGTCGGGGGTTTTTAGATACCGATATTCCTATGAACATCGCCATTGCCCTTAAGAATTACGTCCGCGACTCCTTGGAGGAGTCTAAGAAGATTACTTGGTCTACCAAGAAAGAGACGCTTCGCTACAGCCTCTTGGTGCTGATTATCACCATTGTCCTTGCCGCCGCATTCGGCGGTCTCGACTTCTTCTTTAACTGGCTCTTGGGCCTCATTGTCTAGCGTGGACGGGTCGCGACCTGTCCCTACCGTTCCTGCTGTCCCTCCATTCACCACTCACCTATGGCAAAACAAACTGGTAAATTCGGCCGCCGATGGTACGCCATCCACACCTACTCGGGCTACGAGGAAAACGTGCTGCGCAACCTCAAGCAGCGCATCGAGTCCATGGACATGGAGGAAAAGATCTTCAACGTGATGATCCCCAAGGAGAAGAAGATCAAGATCAAGAACGGCAAGCGCAAAGTGGTGGAGGAGAAAATCTTTCCCGGCTACGTGCTTGTGGACATGATCGTAACCGACGATTCGTGGTATGTGGTGCGCAACACCCCATCGGTCACCGGATTCATTGGGTCCGGTGTGACGCCAACGCCTCTGTCCGATGAGGAAGTGGCCTCGCTCATGAAGCGGATGGGCTTGGATGAGCCCGAATTCGCCATTGACGTGGCGCTCAACGATGTGGTAAAGATCATTGACGGTCCTTTCAAGAACTTCGAAGGGAAGGTCAGCGACATAGACGAACAGCGCGGCAAGATCAAGGTCTTGGTCAACATGTTCGGTCGCGAAACGCCCGTAGAACTGGATTTTCTCCAGATCACAAAGGCATAGCAAGGTTCTAGGTGATAGGTTTTAGGAACCGACACGGCAGCGACATCGGGCTTCTTTCCTAAACCCTACAACCTAACACCTATCCCCTTATCTCTATGGCAAAAAAACTCGTTACCCAAATTAAGCTCCAGATCAACGCCGGCCAGGCCAACCCCGCGCCTCCGGTCGGTCCGGCGCTCGGTCAGCACGGTTTAAACATTCAGGATTTTTGCGCGCGCTTCAATGACGCCACCCGCGATCGCATGGGCGACGTGGTGCCGGTGATCATCTCGGTCTACGAGGATCGCACCTTTGACTTCATCATGAAGACGCCACCTGCCTCCACCTTGATCATGAAGGCGATCGGCATCAAGAAAGGCTCGGGCAACCCGTTGCTCACCAAGGTTGGCAAGATCACCAAAGCACAGCTCCGCGAGGTGGCGGAAAAGAAGATGCCCGACTTGAACGCCAACAACATGGACGCAGCCATGAAGATTATTGCTGGCACTGCGCGGCAGATGGGCGTTGAAGTCATCGAATAACACTTACTCTTGTGGGAGCCCTCGGGCATTAACACCACGATATGACGACGACAAAGATAGGCAAGCGCATGCAGGAGGCCAAGAAGAAAATCGCCAAGGCGCAGACATACGCCATAAAGGACGCGGTCGCACTGGCGCTGGAGACATCCAAGGTAAAGTTTGATGCGTCGGTGGAGGTGCACTTCCACCTTGGGATCGATCCCAAGAAAGGTGACCAACAGATCCGCGCCACCGTGTCTCTCCCCCATGGTTCTGGAAAGAACAAGCGCGTGGCCGCCTTTGTGGGTGCCGATCGTGCCGACGAGGCTCGCCAAGCCGGTGCCGACATGGTGATGGACGAGCAGGACATTGAGAAGATTGCACAGACCAAGGTGATAGACTTTGACGTGGCCGTGGCAACGCCATCCATGATGCCCAAGCTCGCCAAGGTGGCGCAGGTGCTTGGACCCAAGGGATTGATGCCCAACCCAAAGACTGACACGGTTGGTGAGAACATTGGCAAGATCATCAGCGATCAAAAGAAAGGAAAGATCGCGTTCAAAAACGACGACACCTCCAATCTCCACATGGTGATTGGCAAAGTGAGCTTTGGCCCCGAGAAGGTGGAGGAAAACCTGCGCGCCGTGTGCGAAGTGCTCAAGAAGGCCAAGCCGGCGAGTTCAAAGGGAATCTTTGTCCGCACCGCGGTGCTGACCACCTCCATGGGCCCCGCCGTCCCGTTCAACGTTGAATCCTAGTCTCAAAACCCCCGGCATTGGCTGGGGGTTTTGGGTTCTGTTGTATTCACTAGCAAGGTAACAACTACGACGAGTGTCTCGATTGCCCGAAAGATAACAATCACGTAAACTTTTGGGGCTATGAAGCTACAGCCAAACGAAATTCGCGATATTTGTAAAACCCTCGAGCAGAGTAAGGCCTTGCCGGACAAGTATCGTTTTTTGTTATTTGGGGAGAAGCGACAGGTTGAACTAGTATGGAATGGGAAAACGGATGAGGTTACCAACGTCGTTTTACCGTTTCAATCCATTGAGCACATTGATGAACCGCGCGTGGACGGCGGCAAAGCAGCCAAACTTCAGCGAGAACTTTTCGACACGTCCGGCCGACAGATTAGCGGTTGGACGAATAAATTGATTTGGGGCGACAACAAGTTGATCCTTTCGGCTCTGAAAAACGGGCCGATGCGAAAAGAGATCGAGGATGCTGGCGGTATCAAGTTGATTTACATCGACCCGCCTTTTGATGTCGGCGCGGATTTTTCGATGAAACTTGAAATCGGGGACGAAGAATTTACAAAAAAACCGAGTGTAATTGAAGAAGTCGCGTATCGTGATACGTGGGGAAAAGGAGTTGATAGTTTTATTGCCATGATCTACGAACGTCTAAAGCTCATGTAT
>CAZWSS010000064.1:0-767 GCA_964636795.1 uncultured Gammaproteobacteria bacterium | reverse complement strand
TGGCCGAAGATGGGTCGATTTATCTGCATTGTGACTGGCGTCTGAATTGCGCAATCAGATTAGTAATGGATGACATTTTTGGTGTTGAACATTATCGGAACGAGATCGTTTGGCAAAGAGATCCGACAGGAAAAGGTGCAAAACGAATATCTCGTCAGCTACCGAAGGAATACGATTCGATTTTGTTCTATTCAAAATCGGATTCCTATAATTTTATTCAACCTTATCGTGAATTAAGCGACAAACAAAAGGCCGTTTACGATAAAATCGAGGAAGGAACCGGACGAAGGTTTAAACTTGTGACTCTCGGAGATTATTCTGAGAAATCGATTGCGCAGATGGAACAGGATGGACTTATTTTCGTCACATCAAAAGGAACAAAGTACAAGAAATATTATCTCGACGAAGGGCAGGATACTGTTGGGTCAATCTGGACGGATATCAAAGTTTCTACCGGAACAAAAGCAAAAGAAAGCGAAGGATACCCAACCCAAAAACCAGAGGAACTTCTTGCACGTATTATTTCAATGTCTTCGAATGAAGGTGATCTTGTCGCTGATTTTTTCGTGGGTTCCGGTACAACCCTTGCCGTTGCCGAGAAACTTGGACGCAAATGGATTGGCACTGATCTCGGTCATTTTGGGGTACACACATCTCGAAAACGCATGATCGATGTGCAGAGACAGCTCAAGAAGGACGGCAAAAACTATCGAGCATTTGAGATCCTCAACCTCGGTACATACGAGCGAAAGCAGTTCGTCAACATC
>CAZWSS010000063.1:0-4615 GCA_964636795.1 uncultured Gammaproteobacteria bacterium | reverse complement strand
CCAACAGCCCCGTGGGGATGGGGCCGACGGACAACCGGACGAGGTAGAGCGGGAGGGCGGCAACCAAGACCAGCAACCCTTTGCGCACCGAGCGTACGCAAATGTAAGTGTAGATGAGGAGGAGAAGAATGGAGAGCGCCCAGGTCATATCATTGCGCGCGGCTCAAGAGGGTGCGGAGTGTTTCTTTTTTGATGCCGCCCAGCGCCACAACGATGGCGCCGTAGACCACGACTCCGCCAAGTACAAGGGCGATCAGGAGCCCATGGCCGACATCAACCCGCGCGGCGGTCCACCACACGCCGAGCGTCATCACCACCGCGGCGAGGAGGTAGACCAAGGCATTGCGCCATCGCGGAGAGAACTTGGTGTGGCGCAGCACCATTGTGGTGGTCATTGTGGCGATCATCGTCTCGGATGCGACTGTGCTCCATGCGGCTCCCACGGCGCCAAAGCGCGGGATGGTCAAGAAATAAAGGATGAAGGTAGCGACAGCGGTGACGATGTAGGCGGGGAGGATGGCGCGTTGTTTGTTGATGCCAACGATCGCATGGCCAAAGAGAATGCCAAAGAACACCACGGTGTTGGCGATCATCAAAATGACCAGGTAACGACCAGCAGAGGCGAAATCTGCGCCAGCCATGAGGCGCATGATGGGCTCGGAGAGCACGAGCGCGCCGCCCAAGAGCGGCAAACTGGCGAGGGCAAAGACGTCGAAGGCCTGTTGCAAGAGCGTATGCAGTTTTTCACGGTCGTGCGTTTTCCATGCAGAGACGAGCATGGGCAACAGGAGACCCATGAACATCGTTGGGATGACCGAGACCACATCAAGCACTTTGTAGGCGGCGCCGTAAAGGCCGATCTCCGCGTCGCTGCGGTAAAACGAGAGGAAGAGGATGTCGCCCTTGAGGTAGAGGAGATTGAAAAAGATGGAGATGGCAATGGGCCAACTGCGCGAGAGGAAGGCGTGGGCCGTGGCGCGGTCGATGGCGAATCGGATACGCGTGTAGCGGTGTGCGAAGGCCAGGTTCATCACCAGCAAAAGAAGGTTGCCGATGGTGAAGGCGGCCATCATGGCTGGGACGCTCACGTAGTCTGCGGCGAGCCAGATCACGGCGAGCAGGATCACACCGCGGCTGGCGGCTTCGGCGAGCGCAGGGCGCCACATGGCGAGGTGCTTTTGGAAGACGCCCACCAACATCTGCGAGCTCGTCATAAAAAAGTAGGAGAACGCGCCGACCACTACGGCGGCCTTCACGGCAAAGGCGTAGGGCATGGCGAGCGCGACCAGCACGGCGAGCGCAAAGAAAAAGACGCCTGACAGCAGGCGCATGGTGAAGGCAGTGGAGACGATCTTTTCTTCGTCTTCGCCACGTTCGCTGATCATTTGGTTGGTGGTCAACGTAAAGCCGAAGTCAGCCAAGGCGCCCGCCACCGCCAAGAACGTCATGGCCAAGGTAAGCTGCCCGTAGCCGTCGGCGCCAAGAGAGCGCGTGAGCACAGCGACCGTGAACACTCCAAAGGTTGTGCCAATCACACGCCCGATGAGTTGGGTGAGGGTGTTGGAGGCGAGAGAGCGGAGGTGGGACATGGAGGGAGTATACAGGAGTGAGTATTCAAGTATGAAGTATTCAAGTATTCGCGTATGGAGGACAACCACCATATATAAATGAGGCTAGTATCTAGAATTCTAGTGAACAAAAAGTGTGCTCACCGTTGACAAAGGCGATTTTTCATGATATCTTGAGATTTGTCAGTAAGCATCGCTGGCAGTAAAATAGACACACATGCAAGCCCAGGCGTTTTCAATCGAGGCGGCCATGGAGCGGGCGGCTGAGCACTACACGGAACCGCCCCAAAAGCCCCACAAGAATTTGGGAGACGTCCTGGCCGAGAGCTGGGAAGCGGTCTCGCATGTACTTGTGGCGCTTTTTCTTGTAGTGGCGGTGGCGCTGTTCCTCAACTTGTTGGAGACCTCGGCGCAGGTAACCGATCGTGCGGAGCCGGTGGCGCCTCGTTATGGACTGGCGCAACTTCTGGGCGTGCCGGTCGCTCGTGCGGCCTCCAATTATGCGGCGGCTGCCGTAAGCATCACCCCCCACAACATCACTTTGGCGCCCGGAGACGTACAGGCCGTGCAAGTGAAGATCAAAAATATCGGGTCGCAGACGTGGAACAAAACCGGCGCCGGCTACCTGTCCTTTTACACCATCAACCCCAAGTACCACCCCAGTCCGTATCGTGGATCATCGTGGTGGAGCGACCACCAGTTCGGTCAACTCGTCGAGGCGCGTGTGGCGCCCGGTGAGACGGGGACGATGGATTTTTTTGTTCATGCTCCACAGGGGTTTGAAGGCGATCTCACGGAGACGTTTGCGCTTGCGGCAGAGGAAACGGCGTGGATTGATGGCGGGCAGATCACGGTGACTATTACCGTTGCCTCCGAGGAATCCCAGGCGGCGCTGCAAGACCCCAACCCCGTGACTGTGCCGTCGGATGTTACCGGGTATGCAGGATCGCTGTTGGCAGCATCGGTCACGAGCGTTCGCGCCAAGGCCGATCAGACCATCCCCGTGCAACTCGCTTTTAAAAATACCGGCACCAAGGCATGGAGCGCCATCGAACTGCATGCGCCCGAGACCAAGCTGGCGGCGTCCAATGCCAATTTCCAACATCTCTCATGGATTTCCGATCGCGTAGCGGCGCGGTTGGCGGACGTGAGCGTGGCAGCAAGCGGGACGATCGTGGTAGACGTGATACTGCGCGCGCCCAAGACGCAGGGTGTGCACACGGCGCAATTCCAACTCGTCGCCGATGGGGTGGAGCTGGGGGATGCGGTGGTCAACATTCCCGTGACAGTGACCGAGGGTGCCAAGGAGGTCATTGACGATCCGATCGATGAAGATAAGGTCGTCCGCGACGGCGCCATCATACAAGAGCCGCGCGTGCGGGTGGGCATTGATCAAGTGACGGACGAAGAGGTTGTCTTCTCTGCCAATGCGCCGGTACGCGTGGTTGAATCCGACGAGGGCTACGAGCGGTTTACCATCCCGACCGAGCAACCCATGCGTGTGCGCTACAACACCAACACGGACAAGTATGTGTTTGAATCGGGTGGCACCGTCCATGTGGCTGACAGCTACTTGCGGTTTGAAGGCGAGAACGTGGACACCATCTTTACGGTGGCGAGCTACTCGGACGTGCGCTCATGGAACACGTCCTTGAACGACAACACGTTCCGCGATACCCTCGAGGTGCATCACAGCGCACAGAAAGGTCGCACGTGGTTGATCAACGAACTGCCCACGGAGCACTACCTTTACGGCGTGGATGAGTCCAGCAACACGGCGCCCGAGGAGTACCACAAGGCGCTCAATACCGCTGCGCGCACCTACGCGCTCTACATGTGGGAGCACAAGACCAAGTACATGGGAGAGTACATTGATGTGCGGTCCACCACTTACGACCAGGTCTACCACGGTTACGGCGCGGAGATTCGCCGACCCAACTGGGTGGATCGAGTGAAGGCCACTGCGGGAACGTCGATTCAATATGGCGGCGAGACCATCGTGGCTGCGTACTATTCGCGATCCGATGGGCAGACGCGCGACTGGGCGGATGTGTGGGGGCGCGAGGTGCCCTATGCCAAGAGCGTGGCGGTGCCCTGCGAGGAGGGCCGTACCCAGTGGGGTCACGGCGTGGGCATGAGCGCGGGCGGTGCCGTCTGTTTTGCCGAGGACGGCATGACGTTTGATGAGATTTTGAAATACTTTTACACCGGCGTCGAGCTTGTGCGGCGGTGGTAAAGATAAACGAGCCATGTGGCTCGTTTTAGGTTGGGGACACGGGAGTGACTACGGAGATATTATGATGCTCGCGCGCGCGATCCTCCTCGGCGAGGCGCAGGATGGTGTTGCGGATCTGCTCGGGGTGTGTGACGTTTTTGAAGGTGAAGCGTCGCTGCTCGCCGGCGGTCTGCACAAACACGTGACCGTAATCCAAGAAGGTGCCCAGCATGCCGCGGATCTCGGTGGTCGCGTCTTGCACCAGCGCAATGTGCATCTCCGCGGCGGTGCGGTTGAAGAGTCCGCGCTGTTCAATGTCCATCACCCGCTCGGTGGTCACGATCCATGTGTCCAAGTAGTAGTCAATGAACTCTTGGAAGAAAAACGACACTACGGCTAAGGAGTAGATGGAGAGGAAGACGGTTACGATGGCATCACCCCCGGGGCCGTTCAACAGAGTAGGCGCCGTGTAGCCCAGGAGCCACAGCACGACGATCGGCGCCACGATGGCCACGGCGGTGAGGAGCAACATCTTAAGGATGAGGATCCAGTGTCCGCGCAAAAACAGCACGGGCTGTTCCCCTGGGCGGCTGCGTGGCAGGTTGTCGAGATGAAGCATATTATTGGAAGATCGGTGGAGCGTTTTGCGGCAACACCCGCAGCGTAGCGCTCCAATCAACCTCTGCAATAAAGAGAAGGGAGATGGCCATGACGCTGAAGATGATGATGAGGTAGAGAAAGAGGATGAGAATGGTAGCGGCGCCGGAGCGGCCGTAGCGCACCAAGTGGTAAACGTTGAAGAACGTGAACATCAAGATGATGAGGATGAAGA
>CAZWSS010000062.1:0-4948 GCA_964636795.1 uncultured Gammaproteobacteria bacterium | reverse complement strand
GCCGGTCTTCTCGGGCTTCTGGGTGCGGTAGTTGATGGTCTCGGGCTTGGTGACCTCGCCGTAGGACCAGCCGCGGATCACATCAGGGCTCGCCAGACGCAATCGAATGGCGTCGAAGTCCGTGGCTTTGAGGGTCTCTCGAAACATGGCCATAAGCGATTAGTTACGATCGCGATCATTTTCCCGCTCGTGGGGCTCCAGAATCCGTTTGCCTTCCATCAAGAGCTCCACGTCCAGACACAGCCCCTTGAGCTCGCGTATGAGCACGTTGAAGGACTCGGGGATGTTCACTTTTTTTACGCTCTCGCCCTTGATGATGGACTCGTACGCTTTTGATCGGCCCGGCACGTCGTCGGACTTGATGGTGAGGATTTCTTGGAGCGTATGCGCGGCGCCATAGGCCTCCAACGCCCATACTTCCATTTCTCCAAACCGCTGCCCTCCATGCTGCGCCTTACCTCCCAAGGGTTGCTGGGTGATGAGCGAGTAGGGCCCGATGGAGCGTTGATGGATTTTGTCTTCCACCATGTGGCCAAGCTTGAGCATGTACATGTAGCCCACCGAGACCAGGTGGTCGAACGCTTCGCCGGTGCGACCATCGTAAAGAGTGACGTCCCCTGTCTCGCGGAAGCCCGCCTTTGTAAGCTCCGCGCGGATGTCTTCCTCCGCCACACCATCCATGGGATGCGTAGCCACTTGGTATCCCTGCGCGTTGGCGGCAAGCGACAGGTGAATCTCCAAAATCTGCCCCAGGTTCATACGGGAGACCACCCCGAGCGGAGTGAGAATGATGTCCACCGGCGTGCCATCGGGCAAGAACGGCATGTCCTCGCACGGCACCACGCGCGAGATGACCCCCTTGTTTCCGTGGCGACCGGCCATCTTGTCTCCCACTTGGATTTTGCGCAGGTTGGCAATGGTCACCTCCACGGACTTGATAACGCCCGGGGAAAGCTTGTCGCCGTCTTCGCGCACGAAGACCTTCACGTCCACCACTTTCCCATGCTCGCCATGATCCAAGTACAAAGAGGTGTCGCGCACGTCGCGCGCTTTTTCACCGAAGATGGCGCGTAGCAGTTTCTCCTCCGCCGAGAGTTCCGTTTCGCCCTTGGGGGTGATCTTTCCCACCAAGATATCGCCCGCCTGCACCTCGGCTCCCACGCGGATAATTCCCTCGCTGTCCAAGTCCTTGATCTTCTCCTCGCTCACATTCGGAATATCGGCCGTAAACACTTCTGGGCCGAGCTTGGTATCGCGCAGCTCAATGGTGTGGCGCGCAAGGTGGAGCGAAGTGAGGCGATCCTTTTGCACCAAGCGCTCCGAGATAATGATAGCGTCGTCGTAGTTGTAGCCGTCCCAGGCCATGAAGGCCACCAGCAGATTTTGACCGAGCGCCAGCTCGCCGTTCTTGGTGGAAGCACCGTCGGCCAAGGGTTGCCCGCGCTTGATGGTCTCGCCCGGGTTCACAATAGGGCGCTGGTTCATACCCGAGGCATGGTTGGAACGCGCAAACTTGTCCAACTTGTACTCCGTGGTGCCTTCTTTGTGGCGCACCACCACGCGCGCACCGTCCACAAACTCCACCTCTCCGGCCTCCTCGGCCATAATAACGTGACCAGAGTCCTGCGCGGCGCGCACCTCCACGCCCGTACCGATAATCGGCGCCTCGGGGCGGATGGTTGGCACCGCTTGGCGTTGCATGTTGGTTCCCATCAAGGCGCGAGTGGCGTCATCATGCTCCAGGAACGGTACCAGGGCGGTTCCAATGGAAATAATCTGCGTGGAAGACACGTCCATGTACTGCAAGCGTGTGCGCGGAATGACCCGCGGCTCCCCAAACTCACGACCCTCCACATATTCTTCTTTGATATAGCCGTCATCCGTCACCACCGTGGTGGCGATGGTAGTGACCGCCTTTTCCTCGGCAAATGCATTGAGATAGACCATCTCGTCGGTCACCTTGGCGCCCTTCTCGTCTTGCACAACTTTGCGGTAAGGCGTCTCAATGAAGCCGTACTCATTGATGCGCGCAAAGCTCGCCAAGTGACCCACCAATCCAATGTTGGGCCCCTCGGGCGTGTGAATGGGGCAGATACGTCCATAGTGGGTGGGGTGCACGTCACGCACTTCAAAGCCCGCGCGCTCGCGGGTGAGCCCCCCCGGTCCCATCGCGGACAATCGCCGCTTGTGCTCCAACTCCGCCAACGGGTTGGCTTGATCTAAGAACTGCGAGAGCTGGGAAGACATGAAGAACTCACGCACGGCACCAATGACCGGCCGCGCATTGATGAGCCGCGCAGGGGTGAGCGAATCAATGTCATGGGTGGACATACGATCCTTCACAATGCGCTCCATACGTGCCAGTCCGATACGGAACCGACCTTGCACCAGCTCGCCCACCGCGCGCACGCGGCGGTTGCCCAGGTGGTCCACGTCATCCGGTGGGTCTTGGCTGATGTTCAAACGAATGATCTCCTGCATGACCGCCACCAAGTCCTCCAAGGAAAGGATGCGCTTCTCCTCGGGCATCACATCGTCCTTCTCCGTGGGGCGCCCAAAGCGAATGTTGAACTTGTAGCGACCAACCTTGTCAAAGTCGTAACGGTCGAAGTTGAAAAACATGGAGTGAATCAACTGCCGCGCGTTCTCGGACGTGGCCATATCCCCCGGTCGGATACGTTTGTAGACCTCTTTGAGTCCTTCCTCCTCGTTCTTGGCCGCGTCTTTTTGGATCGTGGCCGCCACGAAGTCACTCATGGGATGGACGTTGACATCCTTGAACGCCTCCGTGATCTTCTCGTCGGAGTCCATGCCAAAGGCGCGCAGAAGGGACGTGGCCGCCACCTTGCGCTTGCGATCAATCTTCACCCAGAGCACGTTATTGGCATCGGTTTCAAACTCCAACCACGCCCCGCGGTTGGGGATGATCTTGGCGCCGTAGTAGCGCCGACCCCGGACCACGCTCGCCGTAAAAAACACGCCGCTCGATCGAACAAGCTGGCTGACAATCACGCGCTCAATGCCGTTGATAATGAACGTGCCACGCCGCGTCATGACCGGCAGCTCGCCCAGGTAAATTTCCTGCTCCTTCTCTTCCCCCGTGCGAAGGTTCTTGAGTTTAGCACGCACCCGCAGCGGCGCCTCAAAGCTCATGTTTTTCTCTTTGGATGCGCTCTCGTCAAACTTGGGCTCGTCCAAGTAATGATCAAGCAACGTCAATTCCAAGTCGCGACCGATGAAGTCGGTGATGGGGTTGATTTCGCGGAACAGCTCTGCGATCCCTTCGGTCAGGAACCACTCGTAGGAGTCACGCTGGACGCTGGCCAAGTTTGGCAGCTCCATGGCGTCTTGCGCCGCGCCAAAAGTGCGACGCTCTTTCTCCTGTACGGGCAGACGTTTAAAAATCATAGCGAGCTCTGGGCGTTAAGCATCAAAGGGTGCAAGGAACGTTTGAATGCAAAAAACCTGTATCCGGCGCCGGATACAGTTCTAACAGTCGGTCAACAGGTGGATCCAACTCACGGGCTTGGGGGTTAGTTCGTGAGGTGACGAATGTTGCGGAGGCACAACCGTCGTCGGTCTGTCAAGAGCGCGGTGATGATACAAGGTACGGCTTGATTTTGTCAAATTCAGGTCAGGTGGCTTTTAGCTATTAGCTGTTAGCTATTGGCAGGGCCCGAGCGAAAAGCTAATCGCTAATAGCTAAAAGCCCTTTGACAAACCGGCCGTTTTCTGGTAGTTTCTGAAACCACTCCGATGGTTTCGGAGGTGGATTCAACCCCGCCCTTCGCGTAGGGCGGGGTCAATCGCGCCGCTGCGAGGAGCAACGGCAGCCCCTTGTGGGCAGGAGGTGAACGTGATCGGCACGAAGAAGGACGAGCCCAAGACCGCCCTCGCGGCGGCCCTGGAGGCCCGGGGGTTCCGCGACAGCGGCACCCACCCCACCCTCCCCCCGCCGACCGCTTCCTCCCCTGCCAAGGGGAAGAGCGACGGCAAGAGCAGCGGGAAGTCCCAGCTGTACGTAGTTCCCACCCTCTCCCCGGCAGAAGTGTCGGCGGACGAGGTGGGGCGGATCCTGGGCGGCAAGTCGCCGCGCCAGATCACCACGCAGCCCCCGCTCCCGGCCCAGCCGGCCCCTCCCCCTGCCAAGGGGGAGGTGGAGGGGGTCCACCAGAAGGTGGCAACCACCCCGACGACGGCGACGTCGGGCGTCTCCTTCGAGGACCTGGCGGCGCTCGCCGCCATCAAGGCCCTCCCAGAGGGGACCGAGGTCAGGCTCCCGTCGGGCATCACCGCCCGCCGGACGGCCAAGGGGATCGAGATCGTCGTCACGACGACCCCGCCCCCGGCCGCCCCTCCGGCGAAGCCGGACCCGGCTCCGCCGGGCGCCCCCATGGTCGACCAGGGATGGGA
This sequence comes from uncultured Gammaproteobacteria bacterium, assembly GCA_964636795.1. Lineage (GTDB taxonomy): Bacteria > Patescibacteriota > Patescibacteriia > UBA9934 > UBA11717 > UBA11717. The sequence continues at coordinate 535 of CAZWSS010000062.1, read as the reverse complement.
CCCCCTCGGCATCCTCAACCCCTTCATGGCCGCCCCCCAGGCGCAGGCCCGGGCGGTCGAGGACGGGTCGAAGTCGCGCAAGGCGCAGGCCGAGCGCGAGGAGCAGGAGAGGGCCGAGCGCGCCCGGCGCGAGGCCGTGGCCGCCAAGCTCCGGCAGGAGCAGGCGGAGCGGGTGCGCCACACCCGCGAGATGATCGGCAAGGCCCTCCCCGGGCTGATCGAGAGCGGGGAGAAGGCGCAGGCCGTCGCCCCCTTCCGGGACAAGACCGGAAAGGTGGGGATGGGGGCGCTGGCCGCCGCGTTCGGCGGGCAGTGTGCCCTGACGGGGAAGAAGACGGCCCGCAAGAGCGACGGCACGCTCCTGCTCGTCGGGGACCGGGCCTGGATGATCGGCCCCGAGTTCGACCGGGAGACCGCCATCAGCCTGGCCAAGGCCGAGGAGCGCAAGCTCCGCCAGGCCGAAGCGATGGAGAAGAGCAAGGCCAAGGCGGCCGCGCTGGCCGCGGTGATCCGGGAGTCCGGACACCTCGTCCAG
>CAZWSS010000061.1:0-5032 GCA_964636795.1 uncultured Gammaproteobacteria bacterium | reverse complement strand
CGCGTCTCCAGCCGCGCCAACACCACGCGTCGCTCGTTCAACGAGGTCTCCGCATCGTGCAGGGATTCTTGTGCCGCGAGCAGCCGTCGTTGTAGCGCAAACAACTCTTGTCGTTCGTTTTTTGACGCCGAGGCGAGCGATTGTATCTGTGCTTTGACCGCCTCGATTTCTTGTACCAGCGCCGCATCTTGTTTGAATAGGACGGCCACCTCCTTTTGCTTCTCGGTGTCGGGCCGCGTTATCTCGGGGGCGGTTTTTCGTAGCCGAGTGACAAGGGTGGATGAAGCCGACTGCAGATCGTCGAGGTCTGCTTCAGACAGGGCGCCACTCTTTATTTTCTTTTTGAGGGTCGCCACCAGCGCGACAATACCGCTCACATGCTCAATGATCTTTGCCAGGGGCAGGGGCGCCCAGTTGGACGCGGACTTGGCGCGGGAGAGCTCCATCTCTTTCTCGACGGCAAACCGCTTTTCACGCAGGGCGTCGCGCTGGCTCTGAAGCTCCTCATAGCGCGCCTGCAACGGAGTGATGCCCTCGGTGCCAGGGTTCTTGGTCTTGCCGCCGCTCTCGGCCTTCTCCAACGTATGGAATGCCGTGCGCTCTTTCTCCAAGGCAGCTGTCTGCTCTTTGACGATCTTTTCGTGGGCGGTAAACACCTTCATCTCGGTGGCGAGCTGCAGGGCGAGGGTGTTCCACAGCGTGCCGTAGTAGTGGATGTTTTTTTCTTTGAGCTGCGCCTCGATTTCCTCGCGCTGCCCCAAGCGTCGCACCAAGCGTTTGAGGGTGTTCAATCGTGGGGCGATCTCTTCCAAGAGGAGTTCGGCCTGGGAGAGATTACGGCGGGTGCCCTCGATCTTGAGCAGCGCTTTGTGTCGCTTGAGCTGCAGCGGTTTTACTCCCGTGGCGTCATCAAAAAACGCTTTGCGCTCCTCGGGCGAGGCGGAGAGGATGTGGTCAATGTGCCCTTGGTTGATGATGGCGTAACTTTTCTGCCCTACGTTGGCTTGCGCGAGCAACATGTGAATGTCCTGGAGCCGAACCGATTGCCCGTTGAGGAGGTACTGGGATTCGCCGTCGCGGTAGAGGCGACGCGTGAGGGCGAGCTCGGCGGATTCGATACCCTCAATATGCTCGGTGCCGCCGAAAGTCACAGTGACCTCCGCAAATCCGGCGCGTGTTTTGCCATTGGCGCCCGAAAAAATCACGTCGTGAGTGGACATGCCGCGCAGCGCCTTCATGCTTTGCTCGCCCAGCACCCACCGAACGGCGTCCGCCACATTGCTCTTGCCAGACCCGTTGGGACCAACGATGGCGGTGATGCCCTGACGGTCCGGCTTGGGACTAAGAAACGCGATGGTGGTCTTTTTGGCGAAGGTTTTGAAGCCCTGGAGGGTTACTTCCTTCAAGTACATGGGGGAAGTATAGCAGATTGACAGGCGGTTCATTTTTTTATACAAATCACCCGTTCGCCAGGGCTGTCCAAGGTCTCTGTACGATGCGGAGATGGGGATTGGCTACGGCAGGAGCAGGAGGCGATCATGCCACAGAGGATCATTGAGCCCACCATCACGTTCTACGGGATGGTGGAGGTGGACTACACCCGGCCCCTCGCCGCGCTGATCGTGGCGGGAGGGTACAACTACGTGGGTCCTGTGACCAATTCGCCGGCGTGCTGGCCCCACCAGAGGAGTGGCAAGATCACCCGCGAGGCGGTCACCGTCGGCTTCGGCCGGTGCATGACCACCGCGCAGGCGGAGGCCGACCTCAAGCGACTCGGCATCGAGTCGTGGTGGATGGCCGACCTCTGCACCTTCGGGGCAAAGTGCCCCGATATGCAGCGGGAGCGGCTGGTGGTCGCGGTCGGCCAGCACTGGCTGGACCCCGACCGCGGTCGCCACTTCGGCGCCCTCTTCCGGCATGGCTCCGAGCGCTACCTCGATCTGTTACGGCGCGACGAGTCCAGCGAGTGGAGTGAGCGCTGCGTGTTCGGCGGTTTCCGCAAGTAGGTTCTCGGATCCTTGGGCGCTCGGCCGTTCGGCCTTGTGTTCTTGAATCCTTCCGCCGCACTTCGAGTGCGCTCCACTGGAGCCGCGTCTCTCGGGGTGCGGTTTCAGTTTGTAATGCCCCTCGCTCTATCTTGACCGTCCCCTCCCGATCCCGTATCCTCGCCCCTTATGTCTCTATTAAATGAATTTGGTCGTGCCACCAAAGAAATTGACCGCGCGAGTCACGTGGCGGTCTTGACAGATTATCGTGCCGACGGCGACACGTTTGGGTCGAGCTTGGGGTTTGCCGAGTATTTGCGATCGATCGGAAAGAAAGTCACCCATGTGGCTGGGACGCATATTCCATCGATCCTACTATTCTTACCCGGCATCGAAACGGTCACCGAGGACGTGGCGGCGCTGCACGATCCTACGATTGATCTCGCGATGGTGTTTGACTCCTCCCGTCAGGCGCACGTAGATGGCCTGCTTGCCCATCATCCCAAGCGTCTTCCCCTCATTGTTTTTGATCACCACGCCTCGGCCGCGCTCTTTGGCGACGTCAATGTGGTGGACACGGCCATCTCTTCCACCTGTGAGTTGGTGTACGAGTATCTGCGGCACAATAAAGTGACGATCACGCGCACTATGGCGCAGTGTTTAATGACGGGGCTGCTGACGGATACCAATGTGCTTTCGAACCCGCGTACGTCGGCGAAGGTGATTGCCACGGCGGCCGAGCTCCTCACGGCGGGAGGGAGCGTCAAAAACGTGGTGCGCCATGTGGCGGGGAGTGCACCGGTGAATCAACTTCAACTCTGGGGGAGAATCTTTGAGCGTGTCCTGCCGATGCCGGAGTTCAACGTGGCGATTGCGTGGGTGACATTGCGCGATTACGAGGAGACGGGAACCGACGCGGAGGGCGTGGCGGACTTGAATGACTTCTTGGCGTCCACCCTCCATGTAGGCGTCATTGTGTTTATGAAGGAGCAGCCCGATGGCACCGTGCGCGTGAGTTTGCGCGCCTCGGGCGGTCGATCCGTGTTGGCGGTTGCTCAAGCATTTGGCGGCGGCGGCCATCACGGCGCATGCGCGTTCTCTCTCTTGGGCGACCTCTCCCGCGGCTCGGCGAGCGTGGAGGAAGCATGGGGGACGATCAAAGAGGAGTTTACGAAGAGGTGATTGTAAAAACAATGACAATGACAAGTAAAAGGTAAAGTCAACTTTTAAGTTTGCAATTTGCCTTTGAACTTAAATTGTCGTTGTCATTGTTTTTTACTCTTTGTTCTTTCCGGTACTCTCCTGTACAATCGAGTCACTATGAGCTACCTGATTCCCACCGTGATCGAAAAAACGTCTCGCGGCGAGCGGGCGTACGACATTTACTCTCGCCTTCTCAAAGACCGCATTGTCTTCCTCGGAGGGGAAATAGATGACGCCGTAGCCAATACGGTTATTGCCCAGTTGCTCTTCTTGGCGAGCGAGGACAAGACCAAGGACATCCAACTCTACATCAACTCGCCGGGCGGGAGCGTAACAGCCGGGCTGGCGATCTACGACACCATGAACTACGTAGGGCCGGACGTGTCCACCATCTGTGTGGGCATGGCCGCCTCCATGGGCGCGTTTCTTCTTTCTTCGGGCGCCAAGGGCAAGCGGTTTGCGCTGCCCAACTCGGAGATCATGATTCACCAGGTGCTGGGTGGTGCGCGCGGGCAGGCGACGGACATCAAAATCCATGCCGAGCGCATCTTGGCCATCAAAGAAAACCTCAATCGCATCCTCGCTAAGAACAGCGGGCAGCCAATCAAAAAGGTGACGGATGATACCGAGCGCGACAAGTTTATGACGGCCGAGGAGGCCCGGAAGTACGGGATTGTAGATCAGATTATCAAGTAGGGTTCATGGGGTATGGTTCATGAGGGAGGCCTTAAGCCCATGAACCATGCACGGCGTGACGCCGTGCTGTTTTTGAACCAATCACAAAAACGTGCACGTACGTCATTTCTGTGATTGGCTCGTGATACACTATGTGTATCTATGCGTTACGTGCACGCGATCCAGGGAACCGCGATTGGCTTGGGTGCCGTTGTTGTGCTCGACCTGCTACTCCCCAACGCGGCTCCGTCGGGGGACGTCAATATCATCCTCACGGTTAGCACCTTTCTTTTTGCCATCCTTGTTGGGTTTTTTATTGCGCGGCTTGCGGCGCGCTATGACAATATCCGCGACAATATTGCTCAAGAAGATGCCATGATGCTGGCGGCCTATCAGACCATGCGGCTCATCAACAAACGGCTTGCGGCACGCATGACCACCGTGATGGACGCCTACTACATAGCTTCCTATGATTTTTCCCTCTCTGACGCACACGCTGCCTATAAAGCAACCATTTCTCCGTTTCGATCCTTGTGGAAATTGGTCGAGGAAGTTGATCAACGGAAGCCATGCGCACCTCTCCCATACCTAGTTGAACAGTTGACGATGATTGAACAGCACCGTAATCAAGCGGCAACGGTCTCTGAAGAAAAGATTCGTGTAGGGAGCTGGATCCTGTTACTCGTCCTGGCAGCGATCATCTTGGTGAGTGTCTTCTATGTGCGCACCGAGGCGCTCTACTCCCACTTTGTCACGATCGGACTCTCCACGGCGCTCGTGATGGTGCTGCTCATTTTGCGCGATCTGCAAAACATGATGCTGGGCGGGCAGAGCTTGCTTGAGGAGTCGGGGCAAGAGGTGTTGGAGGCCATTGGGAAGCGACGCTACTACCATGCAACATACCTCAAGGCGGGTATCTCCAAGGTTCCATCACACATTCGAGAGTACCGCGTGGGCTCCCATGTGCCCGGCTCACCAAAGCACAAGATCAAAGTGGTGAAGAGGTAGAGAGGTGATTGACGCCGAGGCAATTTCTTGATACGTTTTTTACTCAAAGAATATCTATGGCTGTTCTGTCACCTATCCAATATCGCTTGTCACTTCTGAAAGAAACGCTCTTTGGAGACGGGGAGATTCTTTATGAGGTTTTAGTTTGCTACCAAGACAAG
>CAZWSS010000060.1:0-5100 GCA_964636795.1 uncultured Gammaproteobacteria bacterium | reverse complement strand
GAGGGCCATCTGCGCCTGCGCCGACGGGATGGAAGAAACCATCGTCGCCACTGCCACCACTGTGGCCAGGATCGCCGTAGCTGCCTGGTGGGCAGACGCGCGGGCCAGGACCCAGAGGGTACGCAAGGGTTTGGTCATAGAAACCGTTAGGAATAAAAACGCCTCCGCTTGGAGGTGGCGGATTTTTACCATATTTTTGGCAAGACGTCAAGGAAAAACCCGCTGTCTTACTGGACGCAGAATCAATTTGTCAATAGCCAATATCTCCGCTTGACCTAGCCAAGAAAACCCTCTTTGACTATCGGGAGGCGGGGCAGTCTTGTACAATGGTGGGAGTCATGTCGGACCCGCTTTACAATCGCATGCACCGGTGGAGGAAACACCGCGCCCGCTTTCGCCGACAAAGTGCCGCGCGGCATTCTTTTTCGCGGGTTCAACGGGCGGGCAACAGATGGCGGCCGGTGTTTGGGGTGGTGTTTTCCAAAGGATTTCTTGTAAACGCGGTACTCCTTTTTGCTGTCGCGGCTGTGGCGGCGGTCATTCTCTTTGGCATATTGTTTTTTGCTCTTGGGCGCAATCTCCCCGACCCCAACGCTCTCCAAGATCGCTCCGTGGCCCAAAGCACCAAGATCTTGGATCGCACCGGCGAGCACACTCTCTACGAAATTCATGGCGACGAGAAGCGCACTCTCGTGAAGCTGGAAGACTTACCGCGGGCACTCGTCCAAGGAGTAGTGGCTACCGAGGATACCAAGTTTTACAGCCATGCGGGGATCCGCCCGTTGAGCATGGTGCGCGCAGTGCTCTACGGCCTCTTGCCGGGCAAGCGTATCGAGGGCACCTCTACCCTCACCCAGCAACTCGTCAAAAACGCCATCTTGAGCAACGAGCGCACCTTTGCGCGCAAGCTCAAGGAGATCATCCTGTCGCTTCGGCTTGAGCAAAAATACACCAAGGAGGAGATCCTCCAAATCTACTTCAACGAGATCCCCTACGGTTCCACCAACTACGGGGTGGAATCGGCTGCACAGAGTTACTTTGGCAAACATGCGGCGGACCTCTCTCTCGCCGAGGCGGCCACCTTGGCCGGCATGCCCAAGGCGCCCACGAGTTACCTCAACAACCCAGATCGGCTCCTGGAGCGGCGCAATTTTGTGCTGCGACGCATGTTTGAGGAGAGCTATATCTCGGAGGCGCAAAAGACCGAGGCACAGGCGTTGGAGCTGGGCATGCGTCGGGTGCCCGAGCAGATCACGGCGCCGCACTTTGTATTCTTCGTCAAACAGCTCCTTGAGGAACAGTATGGCCAACGAGAAGTTGAGGAAGGTGGTCTGAAGGTTACAACGACTATCAATTATGATCTCCAAGTAGCGGCCGAGGAGGAGGCGGCAAAGGCCGTGGACGAACGGGGAGCATCGCTCGGGTTCACTAACATCGCCTTGGTGGCGATTGATCCCAAGAACGGGCAGATTATCTCTATGGTGGGCAGCCACGACTACTTTGACGAGGAAAATGACGGGGCGGTGAATGTGGCGCTGCGCCCGCGCCAGCCGGGCTCCTCCATCAAACCCATGGTCTACTCGGCGTTGTTTGAACAGGGCTTCACCCCCAACACTGTGCTCTACGACGTGGAGACCGACTTCCCCACGCCAGTCGGAACCTACCATCCACGCAATTTCGACCTCAAGGAACGCGGGCCGCTCACCATTCGCTCGACGCTTCAAGGATCGCTTAACATCCCTGCTGTGAAAGCGCTTCATCTCTTGGGGCTCGACACCTTCTTGGCGTTTGCAAAGCGCATGGGTTATTCGACGTTTGAAGATCGCAGTCGGTTTGGGTTGGCGGTGGCGCTGGGCGGCGGCGAGGTGACTCTCTTGGAACATACGAGTGCCTACGCGACCTTGGCCAATGAGGGTGTTCGATACGAGCCGGTGCCGGTGCTCAAGGTGGAGTCGCCAAGTGGCGAGGTGCTCTTTGAGTGGAAGGAGGCGCCGGGGGAGCGAGTGGTGGAATCAAACATTGCGCGCATGACCTCCAACGTTTTGTCTGATGATGCCGCGCGTCAATATATCTTTGGCGCCAACTCGCTGTTGCAACTGGGCGGTCGCCCTGTGGCGGCAAAGACCGGCACCACCAACGACTATCATGACGCGTGGACCATGGGCTACACGCCTTCGATTGCGGTGGGAGTATGGGGCGGCAACAATGACAATAAAGAGATGGGGCGCGGGTCGGGCGGGACGATGGTGACCGGGCCGGTGTGGAACGCGACCATTCGGAAAGCCTCCGAGGGGACGCCGGTGCAATCATTTGCTGCGCCCGAGATTCCAGTGCTCGGCAAGCCCGTGTTGGATGGGGAGATCGGCAGCCCAAAGACACTGACGGTGGACCGTATCACAGGGAAGCTCGCGACCGATGAGACGCCTGTGCGACTTCGCGAAGAGCGCACCTACGTCACCCACCACAACATTTTGCACTATGTGGACCCGGCCAATCCCCTGGGTCCCGAGCCTGGCGCCAAGTCCAACGACCCCATGTATCCATTTTGGGAGCAGGGCGTGCAGGATTGGGTGAAGCGCAAGGCGGAGGAGTCGGGGCAAACGGTTGCCGTCGAGGAGCCGCCTATCGAGTATGATGATGTGCACGTGGCAGCCAATATTCCGGATGTGGAGATTCGCGAACCGGAAAGCGGGACGCTGGAGAGCCGCACGTTTCGCGTGGAGGCGCGCGTGTCGGCGCGGCGCGAGGTGGAGCGTGTGGAGGTGTATGTGGACAGCTATTTCTTGGGCGCCACGGCCAATTCGCCCTACAGCGTACTGGTGACGTTGCCCGGGTTTGTGTCGCAGGGCGAGCACACGCTGCGGGTGGGCGCGTTTGATGATGTGGAAAACGAAGGATGGGCGAGCATGGAGATTCAAGTGCCGCCAGCGGAGGCCGCGAGCATTCAAATCACCGACCCACGCCCCGGGCAAATCATCGTTACTTCGGCGCCAACCTACCCCGTCCGATTGGAGTTGGCCGATCCGTCGCTGTACTCCCGCGTGGACTTCTACGCCGGTCCGCGCGTGGGCGGTGGAGGGTCGCGCGTGGGTTCGATTGGCACTCTGACATCTTCCATCGAAACCTTTGTGTGGACGCTCCCGTCTGCCGGCGAGTACATCCTTTCGGCCGTAGCCATCCGAGCCGACACCGGCGAAGAGATCTCTGCGGGGAATGTGCTGCTGGAGGTGGAGGCTCCACTAGTGGCGTTATAAAGACAACGACAATAACAATGCAAAGTCAAAGTGAAACGCAAACATCAAGACAAACAAAACCCCCAGGTGCACTGGGGGGTTTGTTTGGAGGCGCGGGCGGGAATTGAACCCGCGTATAAGGGTTTTGCAGACCCTCGCCTTACCACTTGGCTACCGCGCCTTGCGGCGAGGTGATGGTAGAGAAAACCCACGCGAGTGTCAACGCGTCCGACCTGCTATAATGCCCGCATGAAGAGGAGGAAGTTTCGATTAACGCGCGTGCTGGAGGAGGTGGTGTTTGGCGTGGAAGACAGTTTGGTCTCCACGCTGGGTGCCATCACCGGTATTGCGGTGGGAACACAGGACGCCCACGTGGTGATTCTCTCGGGCGTGGTATTGCTCGTGGCTGAGTCGTTCTCTATGACGGCGGGAAGTTATTTGGCTTCCGAGTCTGGGGGAGAGGTGTGGTTGCAAGAGCATGCTGACGATTGGGATACGCTCATGCGCTCCCCGGGCGCCGGCCACGGACCTATCGCGGCGGTGCTTGATGAGGAACGGGTGCACGGCGGTGCGCGCGAGCGAATTCTCAAAGCCGTGGAGACGCAGCGGCGGCGGTGGCTTGGGCAAATGGTGCAGCACGAGCGCCAAGCGTCGCCCTCGGGCAGCAAGTCGCCGGTGCTTGCGGGCGCGGTGATGGGCGCGAGTTATTTTGTAGCAGGCATGATCCCGCTTGGCGCCTATCTCATCCTCCCCGTGGAACATGCGGTGGTACCCTCGATCGTGGTCACGCTTCTCACCCTCTTCTTCTTTGGCCTGTGGAAGGCCACCATCACCAAGCGCTCGGCGTGGCGAAGCGGTGTGGAGATGGTCGTGGTGGCCGCGATCGCTTCCGGTGCCTCCTACGCGCTCGGCCTCCTTGCTCGCCGAGTGATAGAACTGTTTGTATGACATCCTTGCTCTCTCAATCAAACGCCGGCGTCCGCGCGCCGGAGTTCCCATCAAACTTGATGTGGCTCAACTCCAAGCCGCTCACGCTCGCCTCGCTGCTAGGCAAGGTTGTGTTGATTGACTTTTGGACCTACTCCTGTGTGAACTGCCTCCGGACGCTGCCCTCCCTGCGCGAGTGGCACAAGCGCTACGCGAGCAAAGGGTTGGTGATCGTGGGAGTGCATGCGCCCGAGTTTGATTTCGAAAAGGTCGGGGCCAATGTGAAGGCGGCTATCAAGGAACAAAAGGTGGACTACCCGGTGGTGCTCGATTCCAACTACGCCGTTTGGAACGCCTACGCTAATCACTGGTGGCCACGCAAGATTTTGATCGATCACACCGGGAAGATTGTCTATGACCATGTGGGAGAAGGGGAGTATGCACAAACCGAGCGCGCCATCCAATCTGCGCTGCGAAAGACGGGAGCCAAGCGATTGCCAAAGATCGCGGCCGATGAGTCCAAGGGCGGTGGTGTTTGTTCCCCAACGACGCCCGAAACGTACTTGGGGCTTGCACGCGGTCGGTATGCCAACGCGATGGTGGAGCGCGACCATGTGGAGCGGTATCGGTGGCCGAGGATGATCAACGACCGACCGGCGCTCGATGGTACATGGAAGGTTGGAGTGGAGTATGCCGAGTCCCACGGAGGGCGGCTGCGGATGCCCTACATGGCGGGGGAGGTTAATGTGGTGATGGGCGTGATGCCGGGAGCGAAGGTCAAGAAGGCCACGGCGAAGGTCACTCTCGATGGACGGACGCTGCGGCGAGGAGAGGCGGGGGACGACATCACATTTACAAAAAAAGAGTCGGTGGTTGTTGTTGGTGCGCCGCAGATGTACCGACTGGTGCTCTCCAAGGTGCATCATGAGGGGGTGCTGGA
>CAZWSS010000059.1:0-5147 GCA_964636795.1 uncultured Gammaproteobacteria bacterium | reverse complement strand
CTGCAAAACGCTCACGTCTCGTCACCATAGTACCACTATGCCTCCTCAACGCTTAAGTTCTTCGCCTCAAAGTGCCTCGAATCTATCTCAAAGCAATTATTGAGATAGATTCTAGAAGGTAAGAATGAGTTGATCAATCGTTGGAGGGTTGAACAGCCGCGCGCGCGGACCGGTTTCGCCCACGCCGGCGGTAATCCAAAGCGGCATGGTCTTGCCCGAGGTCTGCGACGTGGCCGTGAGCAGATTGCAATCCCACGCGCGGCCAAGCTCGGTGGGCAAGGGCGGCACGGGGCCGATCCACGGGAGGCGAATCTGTCCGCAGTGCGTGTGACCGGCAATCAACACATCGGCGCGGTAAGCAGCATCATGCTCGGCCAGAATGACGTCGGGGTTGTGCGTGAATGCGATCGTGGGAATCCCCTTGTGCACTCCTTCAAACGCTGAATCGAGATCAGGGCCAAACCACCAATCATCAATCCCAACGACGTTGAAGATCGCACCGGTTGTTACGACCTGTACCGCCTCGTCACGCAGGACTGTTACATCGAACCGTTCCAGCGCGGCCTCCACCGCGTCCGGATCAGCAAACTGATGGTCATGGTTGCCAATCACCGCGTACACTGGCGCGTTGATGTCCGCGAGTGGAGCAAGCATCTCCGCTTCCTCGCTTCGCGCTGACACAAAATCGCCCGCGATCAATACGGCGTCTGGGTCAAGCTCGTTGATGCGATGTACAACCCGCCGTACCCATCGCTCATGCTTGTAGGGACCCACATGAATGTCGGAAAGAACCGCGATCCGCGCCGTGCCGGCAGGCGCATCGGCAACAAGTTTGATCAATACTTCACGATCGCGCAACAGGCGTGGCTCCACAAACGAACCATAAAAAATGACCGTCCATGCGCCACACAGCATCACCATCGCCGCCCACCGCCACGCGCTCCATCGCCCCTTGGCACGGGCAATGATCTCCGCTACCAGTATCCCCACCCCGATCAAAAAAACAGCGATCACGATGTCGAACGCCCACCACGCAATCCCTATTGTCTCTGACGCCATAGAACAGGATACTTGGTGAATGAGCGTAGCTTTAGACGCTCCGACACGTTTCTTTGGAACCGCGTAGTGTCATACGGAGCGCATGTCCAAAGGAATGTGTCGGAGCGAACAGCAAACGCGAGTGAGCTACACTCTTCCGTAGAGCACCGCCATCTCGGCCAGCCGAGTGGAATACGCCCATTCGTTGTCGTACCACGCCACCACCTTCACCAAGTCGCCATCCACCACCATGGTGAGATCAGTATTGACCACAGCCGACGCCGGGTTGCCAATGATGTCCGAGCTGACCAGTGGCTCATCGGTTACCTCCAGCACACCTTTGAACTGCGACGTTTTGGCTGCCTTGACAAACGCGGCGTTGATCTTGGCCACTGTCACCTTCTTCTTGAGCAACACGGTAAAGTCCGTCACCGAGCCGGTGATCACCGGTGCACGGAACGCCATCCCGTCGAATTTATTTTTCAATGACGGAATCGCCTCGGTCACCGCCACCGCCGCCCCTGTCGTTGTTGGCACAAGGTTCTGCGCCGCCGCGCGTGCCCGCCGCAGATCGCGGTGCGGCCCATCTTGCAGATTCTGATCCGCCGTATAGGCATGCACCGTAGACATCATCGCTTTCTTCACCCCAAACGCTTCCTCCAACACCGCCATCACCGGCGCCACGCAGTTGGTGGTGCATGAAGCGTTGTCTATCACCGCCGACGCTTCCTTCTTGAGCCCATCGTGGTTGACGCCCTTCACATACGTGGGCACGTTGCCGCCCTTGGATGGCGCGCTGATGATCACCCGTTTGGCTCCCGCGTTGATGTGCGCTTGTGCGCCTTCGCGCGTAGTGAACACCCCCGTGCACTCTAACACTACATCCACTTTGAGCTTTCCCCATGGCAGCTGCGAGGGATCGCGCTCTGCAAACACCGAGATCTTTTTGCCGTCGATGGCAATCCATCCTTCACCCGACGTCACCGAAGCATCGTAGCGACCGTACGCCGTGTCGCGGCGGAGTAACGATGCCAACGTGTGCGTATCCGTGAGGTCGTTGATGGCCACAATGTCAAAGCCGGGGAGGTCGATGCCGACCTTGAGCGTGTTGCGACCAATGCGGCCAAAGCCGTTGATGGCGATACGGGGCATAAGCGAGGTGAGCACTTTTGGCTATTAGCTATCCGCGATAGCACAAGTATAGCATGTGCATGGTTCCAAAAAGAAAGCGGCAACGGACAGGCGACGGTTCTTTTTCGTAGGGATGCGTGTAGGGCGCGCAATGCATCATCCAAAGACCTGGACATATTAAGGCGCGCCCGTTAGCAGCCCGGAGAAAAAGAACTGTCGAATGGCCGTCCGCTTTCTTTTTGTGGAACGAAAAAGACGACCTGCGGGTCGTCCTTCTCTTACTCTGCCGTGATCGGTTCCGATGCTTCGCAAGCGCGCATGCCGCCCTGGATGTTGAAGCGCGCGAACCGCGACACGCGAATGTTCTCGCCCAACTTGGCCACCGCCTCGGCCACGAACTGCTCAATGGTCTTGTCCTCATCCATCACAAACGGCTGCTTGAGCAGCACGTTCTCCCCAAACCATTTGTCCATCTTTCCGCCCACAATTTTCTCTACCACCTCGGCGGGCTTACCCGCTGTTTCCGCGGCAAACTCGGTTCGCAATGCCGCGACAATCTCCTGCGGCACCGATGTTACATCCACATACTGCGGATCGGCCGCGGCAATGTGCATGGACAGTTGATGCGCCAATTCTTTGAATCCGTCGTTGCGCGCCACAAAGTCGGTCTCACACTGCAGCTCCAGGAGCACTCCCAACTTCTGCGTGCCGTGGATGTAGCTGTACACAAGTCCCTCGCGCGTGGATCGCCCTGCACACTTGGCCGCCTTGGCCGCGCCACTCTTTCGCAACAGCTCCGCCGCCGCCGTCGTGTCGCCGTTGGCCTCCGCGAGCGCGCTCTTGGCGGCCATCATGCCCGCCCCCGTCATCTCGCGCAGCTGTGCCACACTTTTTGCATCAATCGCCATACACGCTTTGTTATTTGATTTCAACCGGCTTTGCGGGCGCCTTCTTTATCACCGTCGGACGCGTCTTCTTTCCTTCCATCACCGCCGCCGCCAGGGTATCGGCCATGAGTTCGATGGATTTCACCGCGTCGTCGTTGGCGGGGATCACATAGTCCACGGCCGCCGTGTTCACATTCGTATCGCAGATCGCCACCACGGGGATCCCGCATCGGTTTGCTTCCTTGATCGCCGTCATCTCGTTGCGTACATCAAAGACGATGATGGCATCGGGCTCGCGCTCCAGGGTCTTCAGCCCCCCGATCTTGCCATCCAACTCCTCAATCTCGCGCTCAAACTCCAACTGCTCGCGCTTGGTGTACTTACGCTGCATCTCGCCCGACTCAAACTGCCGCTTGAGCCCGTGGTAGCGCTTGATGAGCTTGGAAATCTCGGAGAAGTTGGTGATGGTGCCGCCCAGCCACCGCTCGGTCACAAAGGGCATGCCCGCGCGCTCGGCCGCTTCTTTGACATACGACTTCATTTGCAACTTGGTGCCCAAGAACAGCACCGTGCCGCCCGCCTCCACCGTCTTGGTGATAAACGCCGCCGCATGAGCCAACTGCTCGGCGGTCTTTTCCAAATCAATGATGTGCACGCCTTGGCGCTTGCCGAAAATGAAGCGGCCCATCTTGGGGTGCCAACGGGAGGCCTGGTGGCCAAAGTGGACGCCGGCGCGGAGCATCTCCTCCAGCGTGGGGAGCTTTTGAGACATAGATTGATCCTTGTTCGTTGCCCCGGACCGGCGGCGGACCCCAATACGTTTGGGGCAGGCCCGACACCGTTACGCCCAGGGCTGTGTGATTTAGTGCCGGAAATATAGCGGATCGGTGGGATTTGGTCAAGAAATGATTGACAAAGTGTCCATTTTGATATATCTTCCGAAGTCCGCTTTCGGCGTTGCGCACGGTGCGTAACACCCAGAACGGTAAGCTGGAGGGTTGAGTCATGTCCAATCAGAAGTGCGATAGCGAACTGGTCTCCTGCTTCGTCATCGTCCTCCTCGGCATCTTGTTCGTCTCCTGCTTCGTCATCGGCCCAGTCTACCTGGCAATCAAGAACAGCCGGGAGGACAAGACGGAGATGAAAAGGCTGCACGAGTCGTGGGGGATCGGAACCCCCCTGTCCCCCGAGAAGAAGCACTCGGGCGTCGCCGCGGAGACGGCATCCGAGCTCGAGGTGGCGCCGGAGCCGACCCCCGAGCCCACGGTGGCCCTGCCGCCCCAGGAGGTCATCGCGCTGATGGCCGACCCGGAGTGTGTCCGGACGATCGTCCGGTTCATGGACGGGCTGACGGCAACGCCCAACGGGGCGCTGTCCTACCAGAACAACCAGATCGTGTTTCGACGCGAACGCGCACGATACACGATCTACAACGCCAGTGAGACGTCCTTCCCCAGTCTCGAGCCATGGCTCTCCTTCTGGGAGCGGCTTGAGGGAACGACCGCCGAGGAGGCGGTCATCACCTACACCGATCACGGGGTCGACGGCATCGTCGATTCCGGGGTCGGCCACAGCATGTGGCGGCACTTCGTCAATGATCGCCCGCCGGAGATCGGGCTGGAACACTGGCCGTTCTGGCAGGAGAGCTACAGGGCGGCGGTGGACGCGACCGTCGCCCAGTTCAACCTGAAGTGCACGGCGCCCTGAAGGAGGGAGGGCGCCAACCCCGTCGAACGGGGTCAGCTCACGAAGGCCGCGCGGCACTGCTGCGCGGCCTTCACGTTTCCCATAGATATATTGTTCGTTCTAGTATTCTAGTACTGGCACTCTTGTGCACTGGTGGTTTGCCTAAACAAAAACCTCACCGGGGTGAGAAAAGTGTGTCAGCATTTGATATCGTTCTCCCATGCTCACGGACGACTTCGACTACCATTTGCCATCTGAACGGATTGCCCAACGCTCGGTGGAGCCGCGCGACCATAGCCGGTTGCTTGTGGTTGATCGCCAGACCCACGGTGTTGACGACCGTCACTTTTACGATCTTCCCTCCCTTCTCCCCCCGGGCGCCCTGCTCGTCCTCAACGACACAAA
>CAZWSS010000058.1:0-5508 GCA_964636795.1 uncultured Gammaproteobacteria bacterium | reverse complement strand
CAACAGCCGCCGCGCCCGCGGCACCAGCACCAGCCCTTCCTCCTCCACCAGAATCATTCGCCGCCCGAAGATCATCGTCGTCCAAGTCGAAATCCGAAATGGCATCCGGCGGTCGCTCCCCGCCTCCCCCCCCACCGGCCACCGCCATCGCCGCAGCGATCAACGCCTCTCGATCGTCAAACTCTGCATCCACCACATCCTTATCAGCCAACATCACTCCGCGTTCCCCGGAATCCTCCGGCTCCACCACCTCAAACTCCGCATCAATCGTCGGGGACGGCGCATATCCGGGTCGGATCTCCTCACGCGCGTAGACATCCGATGCCACCGGTAGTTGCACACCCTCGGTCTCCTCCTCTCGCTCCTTTTCTTTCTCCTCCTTCCCCCGTTGCGTGCGTATGTGCTCCCGCAGCGCGTCGAGATCTTCCACCACAAACTCCACAAATCCAATATCATCCCGCTTGGGCTCGCATGTGAGCCCATCTTTGTACGCCCCATGGGTTTCTCGATACGCAACATCTCCAAGTTTATCGTCGTCCGCCCTCCATCGCTGTTGTATTTCCGTAATCACAACATCAATATCACCACCGTTGCGTTCCAGAGCCGTCTGCAACTCCATAATCGTAAGGTTGTCGGAGATCCCATCCGTGTACAGGTACACTCTGTCTCCTTCTTGCAGCGGAACGCGCGCAACACCCATGCCGCTTTCCCTATACTCACCCTCGTTGTAAAACGCCACCATCTCCTTATAGAGCGCCTTGGCGTTTTCCTTGGAGAGTCCCTGTGCCTGCAACCTGTCCACCGCGTCTCGAACCTCCTGCAGCCGCCCCGCCATGAGAAGATCGGTAAGAACTTGGTTCTCATCTCCGGGCGGCAAAGGGAATCCATCCGCCTGCAAAGACGAAGTGACTATGTTTCGCATGGGATGATATAGAGCTTGGTCGGCCGTAATGTCGCCCTTATCAACCATGTCTTGCACAAAGGAAAAGTCCCGCGACGCAAATCGCACCGTTCCATCTTTCCCAACCACCACCGCCTTGGTATCCCCCGCATGCGTAATGGTCGCCACCACTTCCTCACCTTCCACGCCAAGCTCCATGGCCGCGTAACACGCTCCGGCGACGTCTTTGATGCGCCTCTCATCGCCCATGCCTTTCAGCTCACGGTAGGCCTGCTCGGCGCGCAGCACTAACGAATCATCGCTCTCCACAATCAAGTGCCGTGCTAGCACCTCAGCCGCTATGTTGCCATCGCCGTGTCCTCCCATGCCATCAATGGCCGCAAACCGAAGACCATCGGCCGACATAGCCACACGATCTTCATTACTGAACGGCTTGTAATGGACAGTGCCATAGAGTTCCGCCCCAGGAATAGATCGCGGCTCCTTCAACCCTCCCTCCAAAATCGCACCGTAGGCCCTCATCTCCTCGGCCGAACGATCATAGTAGGTGTGGTACGTGGCCCTAATCGCCTCGCGCACGCGCCGTGCGAGCACATCCACAGATTCCGTGGGCTCCCCAAGGTTCAACCTCGGTTCTTCCTCCGGTTCGCCACTCGTATCCTCAATCTCCGGCACGGGCTGGGCAGGCCCAGCCCCTACATCCTGAATCGATTCCTCGTCCGCTCGTTTTTGCTCCTTAAGAAACGCGTCAATTTGTTGCTTATCCACCTGTTCTACCTTCTCTCTCTGCGCCCGAATCGCATCACGCTGCGTAGCCACGTCCATGGGGTCTCCTGGCTCACGGCGCGGGCGACGCTCTGTCAGCTCGCTCGGTCTTTCTTCTTCCTCATTCACTCGACGCGCCGTCGCTTCCCACAACCCAGGTTTGTTTGCGCCTGTTTCATACACGTCATATGCATCTCGCACATCTACTGCCACATTTTTTAGTTTTTTCTCTTTCGGTTCCTGTCTCTCCGTAAACTCCATCGGCTTCCGCGCCTTCGCGTCTTTTCGCAAAATCGCGCGCTCGGCTTGCGGCACATGCCACGCCCGAGCCACCGTGCGCTCAACCTTTCGCGCCAGTCGAAGCACATAGTCCCGCAGCGCCGCCGGCCCCAGATCCTCTACATCCTCTAACACCAATTTTGCGAGCGCCTTGCTCTGTTGGTCATCCTCCATCCCAGCTCGTTCCAAAAAAGGCCGATACTGTCCCAACAAGTTACGATACATCCCCACGATCTCCTCTCGCGCCATCTCTTTCCCTAATGGAGAACGCCGAAAATCCTCAATCGCTTGCAAGTCATCATAAATCTTAGCCATCTGCCGCAGCCGATTCAGTCGCTTCTCAATGATCGGCTCTTGATCTTGCGGCTTCCCTCCCGTGTCCGGCATGGGGTTTTCTCCCCCGTTTCGCTTCGCCATACGCAGCCATTCTAGCGCAGAAACAGCGCACCAACAATCTTTGACAGCACCCACCCCCTACGTTACGATCGAGGGGTTATGGAAGAGCCACAAAAAGAATATGTGTGGGCGTGGGAGGATTTGGAACGCGCGCTCAACGAGCGGTATCAAGATGCGGATCGCGCCTTGATTCGCCGTGCGTACGAGTATGCCAAGACAGCGCATGAGGGGCAGAAGCGCTACACCGGCACACCGTACATGATCCACCCCATCGCCACTGCCGTGCGGCTGGCCGAGATGGGGCTGCCCACCGAGATTGTGGTGGCCGGGCTGTTGCATGATGTGCCCGAGGACACGCAGCGCACGTTGGAAGAGGTGCGCGCCGAGTTTGGCGATGACGTGGCCGGCATGGTGCGTGGCGTGACCAAGTTGGGAAAAGTGAAGTACCGCGGGATCGAGCGCTACGCCGAAAACCTGCGGCGCATGTTCTTGGCCATGGCCGAGGATATTCGCGTGGTGTTCATCAAATTCGCCGACCGCCTGCACAACGTGGAAACGCTCTTTGCACGACCGCAGATTAAGCAGGCACGCCTCGCCAAGGAGGTGTTAGAAATCTATGCACCTATTGCCGCGCGGCTGGGAATGGGAGAAATGAAGGGGCGCTTGGAAGACGGCGCATTTGAGTACGCCTACCCGGAAGAGTACGCACAGGCCAAGGCGCTTTTTGATGAGAACATCCACATCCGCACGGACGATATTGAACAGACCATCAACGAGACCAAGAAGATTCTGGCTGATGCCCATGTGTCGTCCGTGGATATCAAGGGCCGTAAAAAGTTCCTGTACAGTTTTTGGCAAAAGCTCCGGCGCTACCATGGCGACGTAAGCCAGATCTACGACCTGGTGGCTATTCGCGTGGTTGTGAAAGACGTGGCCGACTGCTACGCGGTGCTCGGGATTCTGCACGCACACTGGCCGCCACTCAAGGGCCGCATCAAGGACTACATCGCCCAACCCAAGCCCAATGGGTACCAGTCCCTACACACCACGGTGTTCGATGAGCACTGCGGTATTGTGGAGTTTCAAATCCGCACGCGCGAAATGCATGACCAAGCAGAGTTTGGAGTCGCCGCGCACTGGCACTACAAGCAGGAAGGATCAAGTGCGCCGCTCAAAACCATCCCATGGATCAAGGACCTGCTGGATATTCATAAAGAGATCAGTTCGGGTGAGGACTTCCTGGAGCACCTCGAGGAAGTAAAGTTAGACATGTTTCAAGATCGCATCTTTGTGCTCACCCCCGAGGGAGATGTGATTGATTTGCCGGAGGAGTCAACTCCAGTGGATTTTGCCTACGCCATCCACACCGAGGTCGGCCACACCTGCATGGCCGCCAAGGTCAACGATCAAGCGGTATCGCTGGATACGCCCCTCAAGTCCGGCGACATGTGTAGCATCGTCACCAACAAGTCGCGCAAGAACCCCAACCCGCAGTGGCTGGAGTTCGTCAAAACCAATCATGCCAAGAACAAAATCCGCGCCGCCACCAAGAGTAAGGTGAAGCAGTGGATTGATTCGATGATCCGGAAGAAATGAACGGAATATCCAATGGCCAATAATCAATATCCAATGCTAATTTAAATCGTCAATTCCTAGACCTTTGCCATAGCATTGGCCATTGGATATTGGGTGTTGACCATTGATCTCTATGCCGCAATCGTACCAATCAAGTCGAGAATCCCGTAGAGCTCCTCCTGGGAGTAGTACTCGATGACGATCCGGCCGCGACCGTCGGACTTTTGATCAATGCGCACCTTGGTGTTGAACACACTCTCCAGCGACCGCTCGCGCGCCACCATGTTGGGATCCTTGAGCGCACTGGCGGCAATGATGCGCTTGCGGCTGCCCATCCCCTCCGCCTCGCGCACCGTCATCTCACCACTGATCATTTGCAAAAACATTTGGTTGCGCAGCACCGGGTCGGTCTGTGAGAGCAGGGCACGGGCGTGGGAACGGGTGATCTCCCCTTCTTGAAGCGCATGGAGCATCTCCGCATTCAAATCGAGCAAACGAATGGTGTTGGCCACAACGCTTCGGCTCTTCCCCAACCGTTTGGCAACCTCCTCTTGCGTGAGCTCGAATATGTCCACGAGCGCCTTGAACGCGCGCGCCTCTTCCACCGCGTTGAGATCATGCCGCTGAATGTTCTCAACGAGCGCCAATTCGAGCTTCTCCTGATCCGACGCCGTACGCACCACCACCGGCACCGTCTCCAACCCCAATGCCTTGGCCGCACGCAACCGTCGCTCACCGGCAACGAGCTCGTATCCATCCGACCGCTGGGTGACCACCAGCGGCTGAATGATGCCGTAGAGCTTGATGCTTGCAATGAGATCCTCCAACTCGCTCGGGCTAAACTGCGTGCGCGGCTGGCGTGGATTGGCCACGATGGCGTCCACGGATACCTCCAGCACCCGACCAGAAACCGACTCGGGCGTTGCCGATACACTCACGACCGTTTCGGTGTGCATCACTCTCTCGGGAATCAACGATCCCAGTCCCTTGCCAAGCCCGCTCATTTTTTTCATACCGTCTGTGTGTGGGTGTTCTCCTCGTCGCGCAGGAGAAATTCGTGAGTGAGTCGCTCGTAGGCACGCGCCGCCTTGCCGCCCGGGTCATAGCCCAGGATGGTCTTTCCAAAACTCGGCGCTTCCGCCAAGCGCACCGATCGCGGAATGACCGACCGGAAGATCTTGTTTGGGAAATGCTTGTAGAGCTCCGTCAACACATCTTTGGAAAGATTGGTGCGTGTGTCATACATGGTGATGACGGCGCCGAACACGTCGAGTTCAGGTTTGAGATTCTCCTTCACCAGCTGGATGGTGTGGAGCAGTTGGCCGAGACCTTCGAGCGCGTAGTACTCCGCCTGCACCGGGATGATGACCTTATCGGCCGCCACCAGGCCGTTGAGGGTGAGAATCCCCAGCGAAGGCGGGCAGTCAATCAACACATAGTCGTACTCTCCCACGATCGCCTCCAGGCACTGCGCCAAGCGGAACTCGCGCTGCTCGCGCCCCACCAATTCCACGCTCGCGCCCGCCAAGTTTTGGCTCGTTGGGAGCAGGTGAAGCCCCTCGTGAAGCGTTCGGAGGCGTACGTCACTGGCG
>CAZWSS010000057.1:0-5510 GCA_964636795.1 uncultured Gammaproteobacteria bacterium | reverse complement strand
TCCCCCTTCCTCATGGAGTTATCCACAGACCACTTTAAAAGGATATCGAGCACAATGGGCAGCGACATGATGTTGTCGTCCCCATCCATGCACAATCACAGCTCGTTTTGCCATATTAGAAGAGGAGATCGAAAAGAATAAAGCACGTGTACTTCATCAAACGAACCCCGTGGCGCCATTTGAGCACCGTCCACGCCAAGCTACGGCGGCGATCCTTGCTGTCGCAGAATTGCTCCACAAAGGTCTCTCGTTCTTGCTTGATGATATCAAACATAGCACGGAACGTTCGATCGCGCTTCATGGCATCCCAAACCCACCGATAGCGCACTTGCCGACGATAGTAGTCGAGCATCCCCCCATGAGCCTCCATCCGTTCGCGGAGACGAGAGAGCGCCATCGTGTCTCCATTGATACGAGCTTCAATCAACCGCGCTGCTTCCTTCCCCGAAATGACACAACCCTTAATGCCATCCGCCGCAAACGCTCCACAAAACCCGGCCGCATCACCGATCAAGACCGTAGCTTGAGTCGCGATCGTCTTGAGGGAACCGTTGATCGAGATCAAACTCCCAAAAGCATAATCAGGTTTGTCGATCTCCCCCTCGATCGTGAGGGTCCCGTCATCGATCAATCGCTGGGTAAATCGTTGCAGAAGATCCTTGGCTTCAGCGCGATCCTCCGCGAGCTTGGCCAACCCAATCCGCACTGCCGGCCGCCCATCAACCATGGTCGGCGAAAGCCATCCACCATAGCCCAATGAGAATTCACCAAACCAATAGTGATAGATGGTCTCTAACGGCCGAGGCCCCAAGTGCGTCGCACCAAAATACACGCGCTCGTACCCAAAGAGAAACTTGGTATTGCGATCGAGTCCTGGAGTGACCTGTGCGACTTTTGAATGCGATCCGTCCGCACCCACAAGAATACGACAAGCGATCTCACATGGTACTGCGCCGCTCAATTGTACCGTTGCCATCACTTTTCCGTCGTGCTCGACCGCCGTCACAAACACCGTCCGCGTTTGCACCATCACATTGTCGGGCACCGTACGCGCCAACTCCGCCACCAACCCCTTGGTGTCGGTCTGATAAATCCAAGGATGGTCGGTTTCGGAAACAAAGTAATCGGAAAAGTTTGGCGCCACCACGCAGATCGCCGAGATAGGGTTGGTAATAAATCGATCAATGTCAAAAAACGTTTTGAACTCCTCGTAGGTTTTGGTGGTAATGAGCCCCGTGGACTCCACACTCGATCCTGCCGACGGCTTGGCGTCCACGCACAACACCCGAAGATGCCGCGGCAAATGATGCGCCAAGGTTAGCCCCGCAAAACTCGCCCCCACGATCAAAACATCGTAGCGATCTTCCATAACGATCTATGACAGCGCGGACGTAGAAAATATCTTGGCATCCGTCGCCAGCTGAACGGTCCGCTGCAAACACGTGTGCTGTGGACTGGGAAGAGCATCGGGCGTAAACCAACTAATCTCGTCCACCTTGTGCGGCTCACAAATTTTCACCGCCGCCGGATCCACTTGCACCGCGTAGGGGATAGCAACCCAATGGGTCACCACTCCATCCTGCTCTCGGATAAGGTTATAGACATCAAGCGGCACCAGGTTGAATCCATCCACACCAAACTCTTCCGTCACCTCCCGCAACACTCCCTCCTCAAACGTTTCGCCAATCTCAAGGGCTCCGCCTCCGTTGTCCCATCTTCCCTGTTCATCGCGCGCATTCTGGCTCCGCTTTTGCAACAAAACCATCCCCTGCCCATCGTGGCAGATGAACGAGACCGTCACGCCAATGTAGTCAATCCCGCGCTGCATAGATTACTCCGCTAATTCCAATGATTGCCTCGAGCCTCTTTGCGCTTTTTGTACAACCGCTCCGTAAACCCGCCCTCCTTCATAAATTGCTCCTCAAGGGCTTTAAGCTGCCTGTCCAAGAGATAGTTAGCCTGATGGATCAGGCAAACGGCCGTATTGGCTGCGTGCTCGGAGTCCTGGCAATAAGTCCTATAGGTCTCATAGGACCTATTGTCCAACCAGGCCAGCCCGCGCACACTCCCGGCTTCCGGACTCTCTTTGTTCCAAAGCGCCAACCCATTTTGCCTCAAGTAGTCCTCGAAATCCAGGAGCAGCTCCTCCAAGCTTGCTCTTGCCACGCCAATCAACTTCAATTCCGTTTTCTTTGACGTTCCGGACGCTTGGCAACCCTCGGCAATGTTTTGCCTCCCCGACCGCGCAGCCTGCACCATCTGATCCCGCATCCGATACTCCTTTACAAACCGGCTACAAAAGTCGGCCGTAAGGTCGTAGACAATGGTCGTCGTCTGAAACGACTTGAGTTTTCGGTAGCCGCCGTGAGCAGGAATGAGATGCTCCTCCATAGGTTGCATGAATCCTAGGACCTATTTACCATGGCATTTCTTATATTTCTTTCCGCTTCCACAATGACACAGATCGTTGCGGCCGATCTTGTCGGAACCCGAACGTGCCACACTCTCTTTGACCGGTACGCGGTCGGCGAGCGACGGGGTGTTGGCGATCTTGACCGCTTCCTTGATCTTGAAGATGGAATAGACCACCTGTTTCTGTACCTCCGAGAGCATCACCTGAAACATGGCAAAGCTCTCGCGCTTGTACTCCACGAGCGGATCGCGTTGCGCATAGCCCGACAATCCCACCGCACTGCGCAGCTTGCTCATGGCACTCAAGTGCTCCACCCACAACAGGTCAATCGATCGCAGCAGTAATTGCTTTTCCACTGATGCCAGTTCGGTCCGATCACTAAACAGTCCTTCCAGTTCCTTGTACGCCTCCTCAACCGCGCGCTCCAATGCCTCAATCATTTCCGTGCGTACACGCGCGGCGTCGACCGCTTTGGGCGCTCGCGGTCCATGGTATTCCATGAAAGGCTCACGCACATCTGGTGGAACTTGCACCACGGTCACCATCGCCTCAAAGATTTCTTTGATGTTCCAGTCCTGCCCGTCCACCGTATGGAACGCCACCACGTTTTCGATCTCGTTGCGAAGGTGATCCGCCACGTACGGCTTGATCGCCTCTGGCGCCGCCAACACGTCCACATCCGTCACCTCTTTGCGCATGCCATAGATCGCCTCACGCTGCTTGTTCAAGACATCGTCAAACTCCAGCAGCCGTTTGCGAATGTCGAAGTTGTGCCCCTCCACTTTTTTCTGCGCCCCCTCTAGCGACTTGGACACAAACTTGTTTTCGATCGGCATGTCGTCGGGCACCCCCAAGCGCGTCATCATGTTCTTGAGACGATCCGATCCAAAGACGCGCATGAGATCATCCTCCGTGGACACATAAAACCGCGTCTCTCCCGGGTCGCCTTGGCGCCCGGATCGCCCGCGCAACTGGTTGTCAATGCGCCGCGCCTCATGCCGCTCGGTTCCCACCACATACAACCCGCCCAACGCCTTGACCTCCTCATGCAATGCCGCGTCCACAGGATTGCCTCCCAGTTGAATATCCACTCCGCGTCCGGCCATGTTGGTGGCAACGGTGACCGACCCCTTGCGCCCCGCTTGGGCAATAATCTGTCCCTCGCGCTCATGGTTCTTGGCGTTCAAGACCTCATGGGGCACGCCTGCTTTTTTGAGCGCCTCGCTGACCACCTCGTTCTTTTGAATGGACACCGTGCCAATCAAAATCGGCTGCCCCTTCTCATACCTCGCTCTCACATCTTTGACGATCGCCCCGATTTTTCCCACCTCCGTTTTGTAAATCTGATCCTCAAAGTCCCGTCGTCCGCCTTCGCGGTTGGTAGGGATGACGACGACATCAAGATCATAAATCTTTTGAAACTCCTCCTCCTCCGTTTTGGCGGTGCCTGTCATGCCCGCCAACTTGGCGTACATACGGAAGTAGTTTTGGAAAGTGATGGTCGCCAACGTCTGACTCTCTTCTTTTACCGTCACGTTCTCCTTGGCCTCGATCGCTTGGTGCAATCCCTCGGAAAATCGCCGACCTTCCATCAATCGCCCCGTGAATTCGTCAACAATGACGATCTCCCCATGGCGCACCACATATTCGCGGTCGAG
This sequence comes from uncultured Gammaproteobacteria bacterium, assembly GCA_964636795.1. Classification (GTDB taxonomy): domain Bacteria; phylum Patescibacteriota; class Patescibacteriia; order UBA9934; family UBA11717; genus UBA11717. The sequence goes on along the minus strand of CAZWSS010000057.1, from coordinate 1,439 downwards.
CTTGTACAAAACCTCCGCCCGCAGCGCTTGCTCCATGTGGTGCACCAGCCGAACGCCATCGGATTCGTACAAACTGGCGATGCCCAGCGCGTGCTCGACATGCTCGATTCCCGCCTCGGTGAGTGTGGCCGCCTTCATTTTCTCGTCTACGTTGTAGTCCGCGGTCTCGGCAAGCCCCCGTGCAATCTGGGCAAAGCGCGCGTACATGTTGCTGGGAGTTTGCGACGGCGCCGAGATGATGAGTGGCGTGCGCGCCTCATCAATCAAAATGGAGTCCACTTCATCAATAAGACAGAAGTGCAACGGGCGCTGTACACGTTGCTCCGGGCGCACCACCATGTTGTCACGCAGGTAGTCAAAGCCGTACTCGTTGTTGGTGCCATAGGTGACATCCGCCGCATAGGCCTCCTTGCGCGATACGGGCCGCAGATAATCATGCTGCACGCGGAAGCTGCCGGTGGCATCTCGCGCCTCATCAGCCTCGTCTTCATTTTTGACCACCGCTGGGTCGTACACAAACGCGCCCTCGTGGGAGATGACCCCCACAGAAAGGCCGAGCGTATAAAACACCTGTCCCATCCACGCCGCGTCGCGCATGGAAAGGTAATCGTTGACGGTTGCCACATGCGCGCCCTTCCCTTCCAAGGCGTTGAGGTATACCGGGAGCGTCGCTGTGAGAGTCTTCCCTTCTCCGGTACGCATCTCCGCAATGGCGCGATGGTGCAGGGCGATGCCGCCCAGAACTTGAACGTCGAAGTGAAATTGATTGAGCGTCCGCTTGGCCGACTCGCGTACCGCTGCGAAGGCCTCCGGCAACAGATCGTCGAGCACCACACCGTCCGTCAACCGTTTCCGAAAGTCCTCGGTCTTGCTGCGCAACCCCTCACTCGATAGAGCCGCATAGGCGTCTTTGTGGACATTGACCGCTTCAACAACAGGCCAGTAGCGCGCCAAGACCTTCTTATTGGGATCAGCAAGGAATTTATCTAAGAAATGGGGCATACAATGGGCTGATGGTACCCCTCCCCACCCCCCTTATCAAGAGGGGGCTAGAAAATCAGAACGAACGAGCAAAGGCCAGGCGCGCCGACACGATTCTTTGGAATGGCTCACGGCTCTTGGGGCACTTCTTGATGTCGAGACACGTTTCTTTGGAACCGCGTAGTGTCTTACGGAGCGCATGTCCAAAGGAATGTGTCGCGACAGACAGGGGCCGTGAGCCGCCCTTCAAAGGAATGTGTCGGAGCGAACAGCTAACGCGAGTGAGGACCCTACCTCCCAAACCTCAAGAAGCTCTTGAACGACCGGCCCTCCTTTTTCCCCAGCGCCCTTTGCTTTTTACGCCAGTCGGTGATTTGGCGCTTCACGTCGCTTTGCACCTCGTCAATGGCCGCATACAAATCATCGGCATGGGCATTGGCAAAGAACTTCTCTCCGTT
>CAZWSS010000056.1:3902-5602 GCA_964636795.1 uncultured Gammaproteobacteria bacterium | reverse complement strand
GATGATCAATTTGATTGATAAGCGACCAAATTTGTTGCGAAACATGCGCGATGCGTTTTCCTTTCTTTTCCATACATCTCGTAAGTTAACTACATGAGATTATATACGATTATCACTTATGGAGCAAGTGAAGATACAGCATATCTAAACCATCTTGCTAATATTAGCCAAAATGCGGACAGGGCAACCCATCCGGTTCGGGTCCTGCGCACTCCACCATCACAAAGCCTCCGCTTAAGCGGAGGCTTTGTGTGGGTCTAAAATCTGCAATTGCTGATCAGAATGCCCTGGCGCACCGTTTTGTCCTCCAGCTCGTACCACTGCTTCATAAAATCCTTTATGATAATTTCTTCGAATCCGACATTGCTTGCAGGGTCGGAGAGCACAAAGTGTGTCCTGCTAAAGCCGATGATCACCGCATAGTGACCTTCGCCGTACTCGGGCGTGTCTTGGTAGTTGACAATCACAGGAATGCCTTTTCGAACCAGTCGCTTGACACTATACACGCTCATCCGCCGTTTTTCTTGGGCGAAAAATCCCATGCGTCGCGCGGCGGCGACCATATCTTCCGGATTGGTTCCTTTGCGTGGAGTGGCCTTGCACAAACGAGCGAGATGAGATTCGGAGACGGGGTAGCGCAGATAATCCATCACAATCTTTGCCGCTGCGGGGCCGCATGTGTACGGGTGATTTTGCCGGTGGGTACCAACGGGGAGCAGAAAGTACGATCCTTCACGTTGGATGATTTCAATGCGCGACCCAAAAAATGTATGAGCGCTCACATAGCCCATGCCGTTGCGCATCATGGTTCGCTCCGCATATTCATGCCAGATGGTCGGCCACAGATCGCGCGGCTTCCTGGCAATGGCATCATCAATCCATATTTCATCCACGGGGACGTACAGGTAACGATACGCATGCCCACCCATGGTAAAGTCCACATCACCCGCTTTCTGCCCGCTGCGCAAGGCATCGCCATCCACAAGCCAAATTTCCAGTCCTTGGATCGTTGCAATCTTCCTCCGCTTGTATTGCAAAAACGTCTTTCCTGCCGGGGAACCCAGAAACCGTTTCTTGCGGGCGTGAAACTTTTTGATATTCGTCACTTGCTGAATGCGCAAGACGTCCTCTTGCCATTCATAAATATCCACGTGCTGCTCGGGAACGAACAGCATTTTTTCTACCTGCGTTTGCGTGACGTGGTTCGGTCGCTTTGTCATGACGTCATCGTAGCACGCTCGTTTTGTCTCTGGAAGGGTCGAGGGGCTCTTGCTATACTGCAGCCATGACAAAGCGAATGAACGTGGTGATCCTTCATCTCATCTTTTCCGACGTGTTTGTCGTGACGGGTTTTGGATTGATTGAACCCGTGATGGCGATTTATTTGAATGACAATCTTGTGGGCGGCAGTATTTTTACTGCTGGCGTGGCGAGCACCATCTTCTTGGTAAGCAAGAGCTTGGTGCAGCTCCCTTTCTCGCGCCATGTGGATACACATGGAGACCAAGATGACCTGCGTTGGCTCGTGCGTGCCACATTCCTATTTTGTCTCGTACCGATTGCCTATATCTTCGCAACTCACATCTATCACATTTTTCTCGCCCAACTCATCTATGGTATTGCGGCCGGTATTGCTTACTCGACTTGGCTGGGGCTTTGGAGCACACATCTTGACCGCAAGCGCGAAAGTTTTGAATGGA
>CAZWSS010000056.1:1355-3892 GCA_964636795.1 uncultured Gammaproteobacteria bacterium | reverse complement strand
GAGCATGTATTCCACGCTGGTTTCGATCGGTACGGCACTTGCCGCCATCATTGGCGCGGCACTGGCAGAATATGTCGGATTTCGTACCACGTTCATTGCGGTGGGCGTCGTATCGCTTTTGGGCTGTATTTCCCTCATACACCTCAAGCGGCACTATCCTCACCACGCGCCACATTGACGTGGTTTCGGCTGTGATACCATAGCCCCATGGAAGCCAAAGAACAGGTGCGGGAGCGCGTGGATGTGGTGGATTTGGTGGGGGAGTCGTTGGCGCTCAAACCCGCCGGACAAGGGAGTTTTAAGGCGCTCTGCCCGTTTCATGGGGAGAAGACGCCTTCTTTTTATGTCAACCGCGCCAAACAGATTTGGCATTGCTTCGGCTGCGACAAAGGTGGCGACATTTTTGCGTGGACCATGGCCATGGAGGGGGTGGAGTTTCCCGAGGCGTTGGAGATTTTGGCCAAGAAGGCGGGGGTGGAGATTCCAAAGTACGAGCGAAAGGGCGACGATGTGCGTGAGCGGCTGCGGGCGATCAATGCGTTTGCACAAGTGGTGTATCGAAAGTATTTAGCATCGTCGGCGGGAGCCGAGGCGCGAGCGTACCTCCAAAAACGAGGGATTGACGACGCGCTGGCGGAGAGGTTTGGCATTGGCTATGCCCCTGGCGGATGGACGGGGCTGTGCGACGTGGCGGCTAAGAAAAAAATCTCGGTGCGGGAGCTTGTTGATGCCGGTGTGGCCTTGTCGTCAAAAATTGCGTCGGGAGTGGTGGACAGGTTTCGGAACCGATTGATGATTCCGCTCTTGGATCATCATGGCGCCACGGTGGGGTTTACGGGGCGGGTGCTCGACCCCAACGACAACCCCAAGTACATGAACTCGCCACAATCCCCGATCTATGACAAGAGTGCGCTCTTGTATGGGTTACACTTGGCAAAGGCCGCGATCAAACGCGAAGGGTGCGTAGTGGTTGTGGAAGGGAACCTGGATGTTGTAGCGTCACATAAGGCGGGTGTGGAGCATGTGGTTGCAAGCTCCGGTACCGCATTGACGGAGCGGCACATCCAGTTGCTGAAGCGCTATACCACTACGTTGTTGTTTTCGTTTGACGCCGATGCGGCCGGGTTTGCGGCGGCGCGACGTGGGATGCAGCTGGCGAGTCAACTTGGGTGCACGGTGCGCGTGGCCTGTGTGCCACCGTCTCTTGGGAAAGATCCCGACGAGGTGGTGCAGAAGGATCCGGAAGCGTGGCGGAAGATCGTGGCGAATCCCACAGACAAGATGACGTTCTTATTTGATCGTCTGGTGGCGCCGGTGCGGCCAAACAATATCGAGGAAAAGAAGCGCGCCGGTACAGAATTTTTGCCCGAGATCGCCGCGCTCTCGGATGCGATCGAGCGCGAGCACTGGTTGAAGCGGTTCGCCGGAGCGGTGGACGTGCCTGTGGATGTGGCCCGGAACGAAGCCAATGGCCTCGCCCAAAATCTAGCCAAAAACCTTGCCCCGGCAAGGAAAGTGGTTAGAAATGAATCGGCCGCATTGTCCGCTCCTCGCGACCCGCTCACCGATCTTCTCTTTTCCTTTGCCATTTCACAGAAAGAAGCCGCCGCGGTATTGCTCGAGCATATCGGGAACGACGACGTACCCCCCTCCCACACGGCGCTTTACGAGGCGCTTACCTTTGTGTATCATGCCCCCAATACGTCGCAGTACCCTTCGTGGTTTGAGGCGGTTCATGTACGCATCCAAAGCGCTAGTACGGCGGCACTCGCAGAGTTTGACCGCATAGCACTAGCCAAGGAGCGCTATACCGATACCGATATATCCTCGTCAGGCGACGACCTGTTTGCTCAACTCATGGATCGGTTCTCCGATCGTGTGCGCCATAGCCGGCGCGCGCACCTCCAGCGCCAGCTGCAAGAAGCGGAGCGGGTGGGGGACTCCGCGCGGGTGGAAGAACTCACTCGCGTGCTTCAATCGTTGCTGTAACTATGCCACAAAAGAAGTCCCGCAAGACGGGATCCGGTCGATCCGGATCTGCGGCGCGCCGAGGGGCCGCTGCGGCGAAATCCCATCGAAGGAAGCGAAACGAGCGCCCACACGTGCGCCCAAAATCAAAGCCGGAGCCCCGCGAGCGTTACACGCGCTCCACACCCCCCACACGCGAGGCGCTCAATCATTTACTCGCCAAGGGCCAGACACGCGGGTTTGTGACTGAGAGCGAAGTGTTGTTTTTGTTCCCGGACGTAGAGGACTACACGGATGCCTACGAAGAATTTTTGGATGAGCTCGAGGCGCAGGGGCTGCACCTGGTGGAGACCAAGGAAGGGTTTTTGGGGAAGAGCAGCGCACACTCGGAAGCGTTGGAGAAGATTCGGGTCAGCGCCGACAAGAAGCCGGTCAACTTTATGGAAATGGCGCAGGATAACATCCAAATGTACCTGCGCGAGATCGGAAAAATCCCGTTGCTTACGGCGGAGGAAGAGGTGGCGTTGGCCAAGCGCAAGGAGCGTAACGACAAGGAAGCCGAGCGGCGG
>CAZWSS010000056.1:0-1345 GCA_964636795.1 uncultured Gammaproteobacteria bacterium | reverse complement strand
GTTGATCGAAGCCAACCTGCGCCTGGTGGTTTCCATCGCCAAGAAATTTGCGGGCAAGAACCTGACGCTGCTCGATCTGATCCAAGAGGGCAATATCGGCCTCTTTCGTGCTGTCAAAAAGTTTGAATATCGCAAGGGCTACAAGTTTTCCACCTACGCTACGTGGTGGATTCGCCAGGCCATCACGCGCGCCTTGGCCGATCAGTCGCGCACGATCCGCATCCCCGTGCACATGGTGGAGACCATCAACCGGTTCCAACAGGTGTCGCGTCGGCTATTGCAGGACTTGGGGCGTGACCCGTTGCCCGAGGAGTTGGCGGCCGAGATGAGCGAGCCGGTGGATAAGATCCGCCACATCATGAAAATTTCACAGGAGACCGTGTCACTCACCACGTCGGTGGGGGATGATGACGAGGACTCCACGCTCGAGGACTTTATTGAAGATAAGAAGTCCATCTCGCCGCAGAAGTCCGCTGCGCGCGAGCTTTTGCGTCAGTACGTCAACGAGGCCATGGAGAACCTCTCTCCGCGCGAGCAAAAGATTTTGGAGATGCGGTTTGGGTTGATTGACGGAGTGAGCCACACGCTCGAAGAGGTTGGAAAGGAATTTGATGTGACTCGCGAACGCATCCGCCAGATTGAGGCCAAGGCCTTGGAGAAGATCAAGTCGCAGCGCATCATTGATCGCTTGCGCGACTACTAGCGCTTCGGGCAAATCAAAACCCCCACCTGCGACATTTGGCATAGATCAGTTGGGCGTTCCTCAAAGATGAGGTCCGAGCCGCTCGCCGACCATTCAGAGAACCCGAATGGCCAAGGGATTGGCACGGTCGCCGCGGAGCTCTCGCGCACGGACATCAGTCCGCGCGGATCCAAGCTCTATGCCATCATGTCCAAATGTGTGGCAGGGGGAGGCTCTTCCACTATAGCACAAATCAAAAACACCCCACGCGGGGTGTTTTTGTGCGAGCGCTTACGCGCGAGCGACGTTGACGGCGCGCGGACCCTTGTCCGACTGCTCGACCTCGAAGGTCACCGCATCGCCAATTTGGAGCTCGTCGTAGGTCATGCCCACGAGCGCAGAGGAGTGGAAGAAGGTGTCCTTCTCCTGTCCTTCGACGGCGATAAAGCCGAAGCCCTTGTCGGTCATCGTTTTGATGGTACCGGTCATAGCTTACTGTTTGTGAATAATCTGCAAATTCCGTTGGCTGATGGAAATTCGACAGATCTCCACTGGCAGCACGTTTTTGCACGGGCATGATACCGCAAGGGCTGGGGTTTGTCAAGCTCACGTTATAGATCATAAATAAGGTTACCGAGCATCCCTCGGATAGATCATAATTCG
>CAZWSS010000055.1:0-5645 GCA_964636795.1 uncultured Gammaproteobacteria bacterium | reverse complement strand
GCTTGAGGTCGGCCTCCATGTTGGCCACGCGCTTGCTCATGGCTGGCGCCAAGTGCTCCTCACGAGTGCGGCTTGGCATCTTTGATCGCTCGCTCCCCTTGGTAACTGGCGGCACCCACGTACCGGCCGCGGGCACCACGCTCGTGCCGTAGAGAGGCGATGTAGCGTCGGCTCCATCAAATCCGGTCGCCACCACCGTGATGGCGACTTCATCTTTAAACGACTCGTTGATGTTGGCGCCAAAGATCACCCTGGAATCATCGTCCGCCGAACCGGTAATCACCTTGGCGGCTTCTGCAACTTCTTGCATGCCAAGGTCGGCGCTACCGGTGATGGTGAAGAGGATGCCGCGCGCGCCCTCTATGGAGATGTCGAGCAAGGGGCTTGCAATGGCCTGCTTGGCCGCCTCCACGGCACGATTCTCACCCGATGCGCGCCCGATACCCATCAAGGCCGAGCCCGAGTTTTGCATGATGGCTTTGACGTCCGCGAAGTCCACATTGATGAGCCCCGGCACCGTAATCAGCTCTGAAATGCCCTGCACGCCTTGGCGCAGCACATCGTCCACGATCTTGAAGGCCTCCATCAAACTGGTCTTTTTATCAATGATTTGGAGCACCCGATCGTTGGGGATGGTAATGATCGTGTCCACGTTGCGGGCGAGCTTGTCATGCGCTTCGTCCGCAATGCGCTTGCGCTGGGCACCCTCAAACGCAAAAGGCCTGGTAACCACCGCCACCGTGAGCGCTCCCACATCGCGCGCGAGCTTGGCCACATGGTGCGCCGCGCCGCTGCCGGTGCCGCCCCCCAGTCCGCAGGTGATAAACACCATGTCCGCACCGTTGATGGCGTTTCGAATTTCGTTTTGACTTTCCTCGGCTGCGCGCAACCCGATGTCTGGGTTCATGCCGGCACCCAAGCCGCGAGTGACCGACTTGCCGATCGCGAGCTTGATGTCCGCCTTAGAGTGATGCAACGCCTGCGCGTCGGTGTTGACCGCAATGTACTCCACGCCCTTCACGCCGGCCTCCACCATGCGATTGACCACGCTGTTCCCTCCGCCTCCAACGCCAACGACCTTAATCTTGGCAAACGTCTCGATGTCCGGTTTCACTTGAGCCATATAGTGCGAATACATTTATTGCTCATCGCCTCCCCACGTGAACACGTTTTGATGTTTGGATTATAGCACATGCCGGAGAGTGGCAAGTAGGTTTTAGGTTGTAGGTTTTAGGGAGACAGAAAAGGAGCATGATTGTGCTCCGAAAACCTAACACCTAAAACCTTGTTTACGGCATCAACCCTTTCACTAATCCCTTGAGCCAATCGCCCACTTGATTGACCGACTTGATGCGATTCATAAACTGGGCCACTGATCCTCGACGGTGCGCGCCATCTTCTTCCGCCCACTTCATAAGACCAATCGCCGTGGCAAATCCAACATCGTTCACCTGCGGCACAGCCGAGGAAACCCCGAGCGGATTACCCGGCGCTACCGGCAAGCGCAGCACCTGCTTGGCAACGTCCAACATCCCTGGCAACTTGGCACCGCCGCCGGTCAAAAACGCTCCTCCAGGCAGCAGCCCGGAGCGATCAATCTTGGCCAACTCCTCGTCCACCTTTTCAAACATCTCCTCGGCGCGCGCATGGATGACCTCCGCCAAGAACGCATGCGTGCATGTCTCCTCCCCCAGCGCCCCAAACTCGGACACGGCAATCTTGCGCCCCCGCTCGGCCCGCGACACCAACGCCGTACCATAGGCCAACTTGATCTTCTCGGCTACGTCAATGGACGTCCGCAGCCCAATGGCAATGTCGGAGGTAATATGATCGGCGCCCAACGGCAGCACGGCCACATGCACTACGTCGCCTTCCTCGTAAACGATCACGCTCGTGGTTTGCGCGCCGATGTTGACCACCACGCCCCCCAGCTCCCGTTGCTTTTGGGACAGCACCGCCTCTCCGGTGGCCAAAATGGAAAACACCAGATCGTCAATGTTGAGCCCCGTGCGGTACACCGCCTTGGTGACGTTCTTGATTTGTGACGTAAGCCCCTGGATAATCAACGCGTCCACCTCCAGACGAATGCCCGTCATGCCCACGGGATCCTTCACGCCCCGCTGCCCGTCCACCGTAAACGTCTTGGGAATGACATGGAGGATCTCATGGTTGGAGGGGGTGGCCACCGTGCGCGCGGCCTGGATAGCTCGCTCCACGTCCTCTTCTCGAATCTCGCCGTCGCTGCGCGCCACGCCCACCACGCCCTTACTTTCTTGCGCGATGATGTGCGTGCCGCCGATGCCCACCCATGCGCTTTGAATGGGCTGTCCCGTCATGCGCTCGGCATGCTCCAAACACTTGGAAATAGAGGCCACGGCGTCGTCTATGCTCGTTACCGACCCCTTGGAAATTCCCTGGGATGGCACCTCCACCGCCCCCAAGATGCTCAAGCCGCCCGCGCGATCGCCGCCTTGGCGCTGCCCCACCACAATGCGAACCATGGATGATCCAACGTCCATGCCGATGAGCAACAGTTTCCCTGCCATAGTGGGGGCATTATACGGGCTGCACTAGGCCGTGACAAGGCGCAGAAGGTAGGGGAGGAAAATGAGGAGGCCGATTGCGGCCGAGACGATGGAAGACAAGAGCACGGCGCCCGCCATGAGGTCCTTGATATCGCGCACGATGGGCTGCAAGCGCGGGGCGAGACCGTCGGCCATGCGTTCAATGACGCTGTTGAAGAGCTCCAACACCAGCACCGCCGTGGAGAGCAAGAGGAGGAGGATAAACTCCCAGATGCGAACGTCCAAGAGTAGGGCTGCACACAAAACCAGAACAGCCGCCAGAACTTGAACACGAAAGTTGCGCCCCGAGCGGAAGGTAACTGCCAAGCCGCGAAGAGCATGCGCCACGCTTCTGAAAAAGGATGGTCTCCTGGTCATAGGTCCTATTTGTCCTAGAGATCTTATTTCAAGATTCTATCTTGTAGCCGGAACATAGCGGCCTTCTTTCTTGGCGTGTCATGGTCATAGCCGAAAAGGTGAAGGAGCCCGTGCACCAACAGGAGCTCCACTTCCGATCGCGTGGACACGCCTCGCGCCAGTGCTTGCCGCTTGGCTCGTGGATAGTGAATGAGGATTTCACCGAGCGACCCGTGCGCTTCCGAGAGACCCTCCGATGGAAATGCCAGCACGTCGGTCACCCCTTCCCCGCCGTAGTAGGACTCGTTGAGGCGTTTCATGGTCGTGGCTCCCACAAAGGCGATGGACACATAGGCCTTGCCCGTATGCTTGAGCACGCGCTCGACTCGCCGCAAGAGCGCCTCAACGCGAGCCGAGGCGATTCTCTGCCCGCCGGTCAAGGAACCGTGATTGAGGTCAAACAAGATCATGAACGCTTTAATAACAACGCAAGTTCAAAGTCAAACATAAAAGACCAGGCGAGATCATGCTTAGCTTTCCAAATTGACTTTGCCTTTTGATTGTCATTGTTGTTGTTTTTCTATTGTCATTAAACTGTTGATCAGCATTTCGAAGCTCTGGCGGTACTGGATGCGCTGTGCCGAGCCGAGGTTGTAGGTGAAGATCAATACCGTCTCGTCGTTGAGGCGCACATAGGCCGTGAGGCGATCCGGTGTCCACGCGCCCACAAACCCCTGCTTGGTGCGGAAGGCCGTGAGCGGCTCGGGGGTGGACGCGGGCACTTGGCGTGCATACCACTGATTGAGCGTTTCGGTGGGGCCAATCAAAGCCGGCACCACTTGGAACGATTCAAGTGTGGGCGCCGTCATCAGCACCACTTTGGTGGAGGCGTTCACGCTGCGTTGCCAGCGCGTCAGCCCATACAGTTGGTAGCCATCCGGTTGCACAACCACCACCACGCCCGTGTCCAAAAGCGTTTGCGGCGCCAAGGCATTGGGGTGGTAGAGATGATTGACCTCATTGCCGTCCAAGTAGGTGTCCAAATCCGTGTCCGGACGGTAGGGGTCGGTGCCGTAGAGGACTTCCTCAACGTCTGTCAGACCATCGCTGTCCGAATCCTGTCCGGGGAGCGGAAGGTTGTCCAAGGGGTCCTCGGGTTCCGGCTCTGGTACTGGCTCTGGCGCCGGAGTTGGGGTCGGTGCCTCCTCCCCTGCCCGAGGGGAGGTGGACGGCGCCATAGCGCCGGACGGAGGGGTGGGAGCATTCGAGGGTTCCTGGATGTTTCCGATCACAACCCAGGCAACAATCCCAAGCACCGCCAAGATCAACACTCCACCGATCGCCATCCACAACGCAGTGCGATGACGGACACGGACAGGCGGCGGCGTGAGTTTTTGATCGCGCGCGGATTGAGGCGTAGCCATGTCCTTGGGGGGTTGTACTGGCGTGGACGAGTCGCGACTCGTCCCTACATGCTGCGGGGCTGGCACAACGACAGGACGCGGCGCATAGAACGGCCGCTCAAGCCCTTCCTTCCCCCGAAACTCCTTGGGCATCACAGAAACTTGGAACGCCACAAACGGGCGTTCCACAGGTTGGGTCGCAGACGATGTTGAAGCGGGCTCCGGCATGATTAATCTTTGGATGTTGGCAATTCAAGGAGTCGCCCGGGGCCGTTGGGGTTGTAGCCATTGGACACTTCCGAGCCATCCAAGAAGCCATCGCCATCCGTATCGGCGCTCAATGGGTTTGTTCGGTAGACCATGACCTCTTCGCGATCAAACAGGCCATCGTTGTCCGTGTCGGGTTTGTGAATCGCCGTGCCGTAACGCGCCTCCTCCGCGTCCGTAAGTCCATCACCGTCCCCATCGGGTTCCTCAACAGGTGCAGGCGTGGACGGTTGATCGTCAACGGGAGAGCTGGGAGATGTTGGTTCGGCTGGCTCCGTCCCTCCCCCTGACAAGGGGGAGTTGGAGGGGGTCTGCGAGGAAGGCAGAGAGGTTGGGGTATCAGATTCAGCCGCCCCAAGCAGAGCAAACGCGCCCCAGCCGATCAAGGCCAGCAGCACAAACGCCCCGACCACGATCAAAATGACTTTGAGAGCCCCGCCACTTTTATGAGGTGCTTCGGGTTGATGATCGAGCGCGAGCGACGATGGAGCCGATACCCCACCGTCCACCGGCTCGAACATGTCGAGAGGCACAGTGGTCCCTCCCCCTGCCAAGGGGGAGTTGGAGGGGGTCATTGAGGGTGGCACCGAGCCATCCCCTCGTACCCCTCGGGGCACCTCCCCTACGTTAGGGAAGGGGGAGGCAGAACCGATAGGCAAGTTAGCAGGAATATCTTTGTCGTCGAACATAAGCGGGGCTTTTGGCTTTTAGCTATTGGCTATTTGCGGGGCGCTGCGAAAAGCTAAAAGCGAATCGCTAATAGCCCCCCTGAATTATAACCGCCCCGGCCCATAAGGATCAAACCCGTTGCGGATTTCGGTGGCATCGTCGTACCCGTCCCCGTCGGAGTCCAGGAATGCTCCTCCGGCGGAGCCGGACCCCGCTCCGCGGGGCACCCTCCCCTCCTCCGTGGACAGGTCGCGACCTGTCCCTACGTCCTCATCGGGATCGGGCAGGGTTTGCCGCACCTCGTCCTTGCAACTGGCCACCGCACCCTCGTCGCTCAACCGATCACAGGCGCTCACATCGCCACTGGCAAATGCTTGGTTGAACG
>CAZWSS010000054.1:0-5707 GCA_964636795.1 uncultured Gammaproteobacteria bacterium | reverse complement strand
GTCGAATGGCGGCACATTGCCATGGGGTATGACGGCCGTGCTGCGATCGCATCGCCTCTCACCGCGAGCGTTCACGGTGCATCGTCTCTCCGATGACGATCGTGTCCATGTCATTGCCTCCGAGTTGCACCAAGGTCACCCTGTGATCTTGCTCGGGCGCAAAGAAGGAGTACTCCACTATGTGACCGTGCTCGGCTACGATCGCGACGCGGACACATTTGCCGTCTACGACCCATGGCATCCGCAGGGCAATGATGGACTCACCATTGACGACAACGGCTCACAGCCCGGCAATCGCGCGCTCTCCCGCGCCGAGCTCTTGGACTTCTGGCGTGGTGGTGGCGTGGGGATGTTCTATCGCTGGTATGCGATTGTGGTAACCAAATAACCTATGTCCCAATACTACACACCCCACCGCACCCGCAACCTCTACGATCCGAGCGATCGGGCGCCGTTCAAAGTGAGCCGAACAAAGATTGATCTGTTCTTGGAATGTGCGCGGTGCTTTTATGTTGATCGCCGCCTGGGCGTGGGGCGGCCGCCCGGATTTCCGTTTTCGCTCAACTCGGCGGTGGATGCGTTGCTTAAGCAGGAGTTTGATCAACATCGCGCTGAAGGGCGACAGCACCCGCTTCAAAGAGAATACGGAGTTGATGCGCGACCGGTGGCGCATGATCAGCTCAATGTGTGGCGCGAGAACTTTAAAGGCGTGCAGTACCATCATGAGCCAACCAACTTGATCGTGACTGGGGCGATTGACGATCTGTGGATCAACCAGGCGGGTGAGTACATGGTGGCCGACTACAAGGCCACCGCCAAGGATGAGGAGATCACCGCTCTCGACAAGGATTGGCACATTGGCTACAAGCGGCAGATGGAGGTGTACCAGTGGTTGCTACGCCGCAATGGGTTGCCCATCTCGGACACCGGTTACTTTGTCTACTGCAATGGCCGCGCGGACAAAAAGGCGTTTGATGGGAAGTTGGAGTTTGACGTGACATTGATCGCCTACCAAGGGAGCGACGCTTGGGTGGAGCCGACCTTGCGTGATCTCAAAGCATGTCTCGATGCCGATCACATCCCTGATGCCGATCCCGACTGCGACTACTGCCGATATCGGGAGGCAGTGGGGAAAGTGATTCAGTGATTGATCTCCGTCTCGATCATTATTGCTCGACGTCCACGTTCACTGAAACAAAAACCTCACCCCGGTGAGAAAAGTGTTTAGGCGATTTAGTTAGAGTCGGTGGATAAAGATGCCAGCACCGATATCGAATGAGCAATCGCCAATATTCAATGGCCAATGCTAAGGCAAAGGTCTAGTTTCTGGAGATTTGAATTTGTATTGGTTATTGAATATTGGCCATTTGCTCTTGTCCTCTCGTCCTGCTACCATGCCCCCGAACCCTACACGACCCCCCTAGTACCTCACGGTGCCGGGGCTTTTACGTTATGGACTTCACACTCCACTCTCCCTACCAACCAGCTGGTGATCAGCCAAAGGCCATTGATGCTCTTGTCGAGGGTCTTGTTCGGGGTGACAAGGCACAGACGTTGCTGGGTGTGACGGGATCGGGAAAGACTTACACGATCGCGAATGTCATTGAACATGTCCAGCGCCCGACCCTCGTCGTCGCCCACAACAAAACGCTTGCCGCGCAATTGTGCAGCGAGTTGCGGCAATTCTTTCCAGATAACGTGGTGGAATACTTTGTTTCCTATTACGACTACTACCAACCGGAGGCGTATGTGCCGCGCACGGACACCTACATAGAAAAGGAAGCGCAGATCAACGACGAGATTGACCGGTTGCGGCATGCGGCCACCCAAGCGCTGCTCACACGTCGCGATGTGATCATTGTGGCGAGCGTGTCGTGCATCTATTCGCTGGGATCGCCCGAGGAGTACCAGGCCAACATGCTGCACATTGAAGAGGGCGAACAAGGGACTCGCGAGCGGATTATGCACGAGCTTATCGCCATGCAGTTTGAGCGCACGTCGGGCGAGTTGGAGCGCGGCACCTTCCGTGTGCGCGGCGATGTGATGGAAGTGATGCCGGTCAACTTGACCGTGGCCTATCGCATCGAATTTGAAGGGGATCAACTGGTCAAGATGGCGGAGCTGGATGGGGTCACGCGCCGACACATCAAGAATGTCCACGACGTGTGGGTGTTCCCGGCCAAGCACTACATGACCGCGGCGAGTGTGATGAAGCCGGCGCTCAAGGGTATTCGTGCCGAGCTCAAGAAGCGCGTGGCCGAGTTGGAGAAGGAAGGAAAGTTGTTGGAGGCCGAGCGGTTGTCGCGGCGCACCACGAATGATGTGGCCATGATTGAGCAGACGGGGTTTTGTAGCGGCATCGAGAATTACTCGCGATGGTTCGATGGCCGCAAACCCGGTGAGCCGCCGTTTACATTGCTCGACTTTTTTCCCGAGGATTTTTTGACGGTCATCGACGAATCCCACGTCACGTTGCCGCAACTTCGCGGGATGCTGGCTGGCGATCAAGCGCGTAAACAAAATCTTGTTGAGTTCGGGTTCCGATTGCCGAGCGCGGTGGACAACCGCCCGTTAAGCGGGGAGGAGTTTGCCAAACGCATTGGTCAACGCATCTTTGTGTCGGCCACGCCCGGGGAGGATGAGGTGGCGCAGAGTGCGCAAGTCGTGGAGCAGATCATTCGCCCCACGGGGTTGATTGATCCAGAAATCATCGTGCGCCCAGTGTCGGGCACCGAAGATGCTCCGGGGCAGGTGGATGATCTCCTGCCGCGCATCCGCGAGCGGGTGGAGCAGGGCGACCGAGTGCTCGTGACAACGCTCACCAAGAAAATGGCCGAGGACTTGTCCACGTATCTTCAGGAACAGGGCGTGAAGGTCGGCTACCTCCACAGCGACATTATCACGCTCGATCGTGTGATGATCTTGACCGAGTTCCGTCAGGGGAAAATAGACGTGATCGTGGGCGTCAACCTGCTGCGCGAGGGGCTCGACTTGCCCGAAGTGTCGCTGGTAGCGGTGCTCGATGCAGATAAGGAGGGCTTCTTGCGATCGGAGACATCGCTCATTCAAACCATGGGCCGTGCGGCGCGCAACGTGCGGGGTCAAGTGATTTTGTACGCCGACCGGATGACGGGTTCACTCAAACGGGCGGTGGAGGAAACCGAGCGTCGGCGCGCCCTGCAAGTCGCCTACAACAAAGAGCACAACATCACACCCACGTCCACCAAGCGTGAGATGGCCGACATCCGCGCCATGCTGGGTGGCGAGCCGACCGAGGAGGAGATTCGGAGTGTCTTGTCGATTGAGCTCACGGCCGAGCCCCATGAGATCAAGGAAGTCATCGAAGAGAAAAAGGACGACATGCAGCAAGCGGCGCGCAACCTCGACTTTGAAACTGCAGCGCTGCTGCGCGATGAAATAAAAGTGTTGGAGGAGGAGCTCAAAAAAATTTCACCCGCCAGGCCAGACGGCTAGGCGGGGGGGCACCCGAAGGTATGGAAAGCGAGCACGTTCACGAAGTCCAGCTCGTCCTCCGTGATGTGCCGTCGGCCGCCGATGCTGATCAGGAACAGCGCGTAGCGCAGGGCTTCGCGGATGTGCCCCTGCAGCTCTGGCGGGAAGGTGGCGGTCTCGGTCTCCGGCCCCTTGAAGCAGTTCTCGTACTGGTAGATGCTGGCGATGGCCGCGCAGAATCGTGACTTGATGAGAGCCACGATACCGCTTGCTCGCGGAAGCCCTTTCAGGATGGTGCCATCGGCCATGGCAGCCGATACGCGCCCTCGACCCTCTTCGCGCTCCGCTCGACGTCGCTGGACCGCCTGCGGATCCTCGAAGTCGTCCACATATCGGAAGTAGTCACGCACCACCTCCGCCGGATCGAACTCGGTGTTGGAGGGCATCCAGTGGGGGACATTCCACCGCGGAGAGCTCATGCCGCCGCAGCCGGCGATCAGCCGCGTCATCCATGGCGCCCAGGACTCGGCCATTCCTTCCGAGTCCACGAGGGGCAGCAATTTCTCTAAACGAGTACCCATTGGGCACCTCCTTCGCCTCCGATCTTACCTGACCTCCTCATAACTCTCAACAGCACACTCCTTTCACCCGTCAAGGCCACCTCTCTGTGGATAACCTATGCAAGACCACATCATCATCAAGGGTGCTCGCGAGCACAACCTAAAAAACATCGACCTTACGCTGCCACGCAACCGCATGATCTGCGTCACGGGGCTCTCGGGCTCGGGCAAGTCCTCCTTGGCGTTTGATACGATTTTTGCCGAAGGGCAGCGACGCTATGTGGAATCGCTCTCGGCCTACGCACGGCAATTCTTGGGGCAGATGCAAAAACCCGACGTGGACGAAATCGAAGGGTTGTCGCCCGCCATCTCCATTGATCAAAAGGCGCACTCGCGCAACCCGCGCTCCACGGTGGCCACCATCACCGAGGTCTACGACTACTTGCGCGTGCTCTACGCCCGCATCGGCCAGCCGCACTGCGTGATCTGCAACAAGCCCATCCAACGCCTCACGGTGGATGAGATGGTGGATGTCGTCTTGGCCGAGGCCAAGAAGGAGGCCGTGACGATCATGAGCCCGGTGGTGCGCGGTCGCAAGGGTGAGTACTACCAGTTGCTCTATGATTTGTATAATTCCGGTTTTGCCAAGGTGCGGATTGATGGCAAGATGCACCACCTCTCCGAGCAGATTCAACTGTCGCGCTACGGTCAGCACACCATTGAGGTTGTTGTTGACACGTTGAGTGCGGAGGAGATGAGCAAAAAGACCAAGGTGCTGCGGCAGCGGGTGCATGAAGCGGTGGAAACGGCGCTTGATCGGGGAGAGGATATGATCTCCGTGCTGTTTGGCAAGCGCGAGAAGCTTCTCTCGTCCAAGTTTAGCTGCCCCGACGATGGGTTCTCATTCCCCGAGATTGAGCCGCGGCTTTTCAGCTTCAACTCGCCCTATGGCGCTTGCGAGGCCTGTGGCGGGCTGGGGACCGAGTCGCTGTTTTCCGAGGCGGCGTGTCCGGTATGCACGGGTAAACGATTGCGTCCCGAGGGGCTGCATGTGCGCGTGGGGGAGAGGAACATTGCCGAGGTGGTGGCCATGACGATCGAAGGCGCGCAGGCGTTTTTGACGGGACTGACGCTCTCCGAGACATCAGCCAAGATCGCCGAGAACATTTTGCGCGAGATTACGGATCGTCTCCGATTTATGCTCGATGTGGGCATTGAGTACCTCACGCTCGACCGCGGCGCCGGAACCCTCTCGGGTGGCGAGGCGCAACGCATCCGACTCGCATCGCAAATTGGCTCGCGGCTGGTGGGCGCCATGTATGTGCTGGACGAGCCCACCATCGGACTTCACCAACGCGACAACGAGAAGCTCATCAAGACCCTTCACTCCCTGCGTGACATTGGCAACACCGTGATTGTGGTGGAGCATGATGAGGACACCATGTTGGCGAGCGATTGGATGGTGGAGCTTGGGCCTGGCGCGGGCGTGCATGGCGGTCATGTGATGGTGTCGGAGCCCATGCCCGATGCACTCGATCACAAGACGTCGGTGACGGCGGCCTACCTGCGCGGCGAGCGATCCATCGCCGTACCCAAGGAGCGGCGGCGCGGCGGGCGCGATGCCATCAAGATCAAGGGCGCCTGCGAGAATAATCTCAAGAACATTGATGTGGAGATTCCACTGCGGAAGTTTG
>CAZWSS010000053.1:0-5817 GCA_964636795.1 uncultured Gammaproteobacteria bacterium | reverse complement strand
CAGCCGATCTCCAAGACCCTGGTGAGACACCGCGGGTTGTGATCCAACCAACAGTCCCAGCGGTTCACTGCGTTGCGCCCACGCCTTGAGCATAGGATCCGGTTTTTTCTTTCTTGTCTTTTTTGGCGTTCTTGATCGGCTTGGCGGCCTCGCGCGTATGCATGGCAAGCCCGATGGCCACCGCGTACTTGGGCCCAATCTCTTCGAGCACCGGCCGCATGGCTTCGTTGACCTGCACCTGCGCCCATGGGTCGCCCACAAACGTCCGCACATTGAGCTTCTCGGTGAGGAACATGTCCAGACCGGGCAACAGCGCCGAGCCACCGGTCAAAATCACTTTTTCGATTCGATCGGCATGGGTGAGTTGGGATTGGGAAAACAAGTCAATGGCGTAACGAATCTCGTTCACGATTGGCTGAAACAAATCCACCACCGCCTTGGGCGTCGCCTCCTGCGTGGCCGCCAAATCCTGTTTGACTTGCTCTGCTTCTTCGAGTAACAACCCCATCTGCCGCGCAATCTCGCGGGTCACCATGGCGCCACCAACCTTGATGCTCCGCGTCAAGAACGGTACGCCCTCCTCCACAATGATCATGTTGGTGCGAAAGGCCCCAATGTCGAGCATCATAATGGGGCTCTTGTCGCGACCAATCAACGACCGGATCAACCCAAACGGTTCGGTCTCCAAACTCACCAAGTCCAACCCCGTGCTTTGGAAGAGCTTGGTGTAGGTTTGCACCATGGTCTTCTGTGCGCCCGTAATCAGCACTCGCACATTCTCATCGGCCAACCCCGCCATCTCGGGCGAGGGCGCCGCAATGCCGATCGTTGGCTTTGCAAACCCCTTCTTGATATCCTCCAGAACTTGAAAATCAATCACCATGTCGGCGAGAGGCATGGGCATCAGCTTAGCCGCTTGGCGCTCCACCAATGCGCGCGTTTCCTCGGGGCGCTTCACCTTGGGAATGGCAATGATCGAACTAAACACCGCATGCATGGGGAGTGACGCCACCACGGTGGTGGCCCTGGCATCTGATTGTTTGACGAGCTCCTTCACATGCGCCGCCGCTTCCTCCGGGTTGTCGGTGATGGGTGTGTCCACCGCATCCGCCGCGCGCTCGGTGGCCCCGTAGGTCATAAGCTTGTAGCGCCCGTGCTCAAACAAAAGCTCCACCATCTTCATGCCGCCCGCGCCAATGTCCACGCCCAGGTAGCGTTCTTCTTTTTTAGAAAACCAAGCCATTCCTTTCTATTCTATCATCCCCGCAGCGCCGCATCGAGCACCCTGTTGACAAGCGCGTCCGCTGCCGTGTTTTTCTCTCGACGCACATGCTCGTAGCGCACACGGGGAAACTGGTGTTCAAGCTTCTTCACTTGCAAAAAGAGCGAGGCAAGGGTGGGGTTTTTTACGCGATAGTGGCCGGTGAGTTGCTTGACCGCAAGCTCGGAGTCCATCCGAACCGTCAGGTCTTTGACGCCGTGGCGCTTGGCCATCTGTAAGCCGATGATGATGGCCGTATACTCCGCCACGTTGTTGGTGGCCGTGCCCAAAAACTTGGTGGCTTCATCCATCACGGCGCCATCGGCATCAAAAAGGACCGCCCCCGAGCCCGAGGGTCCCGGGTTGCCGCGTGAACCGCCGTCCGTATGCAAAAGCGCCTTCATACCATGTCAATAATTTCCAATTGAATCTCGCGTCGCCCATTCCATTCGTTGACGCCCACCGAGTAAACCAGATCGATTGTATCACCCATCTTTAATCGCGTCGCGGATGTTCCCCACCCAAACCCGATGCATTGTCGAATGGTACGATCGCTCGATGCAACGGTGAGTCGAAGATGCGACTTGGTTTTTCCCACCGGCTCGGCCGAGATAATGTGCACACGTCGTGCCACAAACTTTGGCGCTTCGTTCTGCATGCCAAACGGAGCCATCATCTCAATCCCCCGAATCAGATCCCACGTCACTTCCGACAACGAGAGCTCGGCATCAACGATCGCCGTCGCCGCACCATCTCCCATGATGTTCGACGCCGCAAACGTCGTCATCGCTTCAATCCACGGCTGCACTTGCGCTTCCATCAACTTGAATCCGCAGGCCTCGGGGTGACCGCCTCCTTGAATCATCAGTGCTCGACACGTATCCATGGCTTGCACAAACTGAAAGCCAGACGGCGCGCGACCCGAACCCACAAAGTGCTCCCCCACCCTTGTCATCACCACGGAAGGTTTTGCTGTTTGCTGCACGAGCTTGCCCGCCACCAGTCCGGCAATCCCGATCCGAATCGTCTCATCCACAATCGCCACAAACGGCACGTCATCTTTTACGGCCTCGAGCGCGCGTCGTGTCGAGGCCTCGGTGATCCGTTGGCGTTCAGCATTGAGCGCGTTGAGTTCTTCGGCGCGATGCCGCGCACGATCGGAGTCGCTCTCGAGCAATAACTCGAGGGCAAGATCAGCTCGGGCGATTCGCCCCGCAGCATTGATCCGCGGCCCAATGCGGAACCCCACGTCTACCTCATCAAGGGAACCGAGCGATAACCCTGCAGCTTCGATCAGTGCCTTCAACCCCACGCGCCGCGTTTTGTTTAACACCTGCAGCCCATAGGTCTCGAGCGCCCGATTCTCTCCAATCAACGGCACCATGTCTGTGACCGTTGCAATCGCCACCAAGTCGAGCAACCATTTCTCGCGCCCAACGGGGATATAAATTCCGCGCTCACGGGCGATCGAGTACAGCGCGCAGGCAAGCTTGAACGCCACCCCCACTGCTGCCAACTTTTGAAACGGATAGGTCTCCCCGGGCGCCAACGGGTGAATGGTAAACGGCAACGGCGAGCACTCGGCCGGAAGTTGGTGATGGTCTACAACAACAACCTCCATGCCAAGATCATAGGCGTGCTTGATCTCGTCCACGTTGGCAATGCCACAGTCCACCGTGATGATCACGTTCACCCCTTGCTCATGAAAGGCCTCAACGGCGCCAAAGCTCATTCCGTACCCATCTCCCTCGCGATCAGGCAAGTACCAGCGCACACGGTGCGATCGGAAGGCATCAAAATCGGCGACATCACAAACTTCCCGCAGAGCACTCCACAACATCGCTGTCCCACAAATCCCATCGGCATCGTAATCCCCATGAATCATCACCACCTCGTCGCCTTCGATGGCCTTCAACAATCGCTCCACCGCTTTACGCATGTGCCTAAACAAGAACGGGTCGTGCACGCCCGCATCAAAGTTGGGGGAAAAAAACACTTCGGCCTCCGCGGCTGATCGCACTCCGCGATGCCATAGCAGCTGCCCAAGCACGGGCGGCAGCTCCGGGAACATCGCCGCGAGATCAACCGATGCCGCCACGGGCTCCCTTACCTTCCACGTTTTTGACGACGTCGCCATTCCCTAGTACCCGTAGGCAAGGGTGAAGCCCACCATGCTCACGATCACCAGGATGCAAACCACCAGCCACAGACGCTTGAACCATTTGTTGTTGTACATACTATCGTTTAAGAACCTTGATGTAGGCCGAGGCGGGGATGTCCACCTTGCCGGCACCGCGCGCGGCCATTTTCTTTTTGCCCTTCTTTTGTTTCTCGAGAAGCTTGTGCTTGCGTGTGGCATCGCCCCCGTAGAGTCCGGCCGTGACATCTTTGCGTAGCGCGGAGACCCGCTCGGCCGCCACGATCTTGCCGCCCACCGCCGCCTGCAGCTTGATGACGAACTGCTGACGCGGGATTTCTTTTTGCAGCGTCTCCACGATACGTTTGCCCACCGTATGCGTGGCGTGGCGATAGGCAAGCGTTGCCAACGCTTCCACCGGCTCCTCCGCCACCAAAATGTCCAAGCGCACCACGTCGGCCACCCGTTCATCGATCAACTCATAGCTCATGGAACCATAGCCGCTCGTAACCGTTTTGAGCGCGTCGTAGAAATCCACAATCACCGAGGCCAACGGTATCTCGTAGTGGAGCACCGCTCGGGTCTGATCGAGGTACTCCGTGGTTTTGTACAGGCCGTCGCGGTCTTGGACGAGCTTCATAACGGCGCCGATCAAGTCCGATGGCACCACGATATCCACCCGCGTCCACGGCTCAAGCACCTCGACAATGAAGGTCTGGTCGGGCAGGTCGAGCGGGCTTTTGATGATGCGCTCGGTGCCATCGGTTTTCTTCACGCGATAACGCACACTCGGCGTAGTGACAATCACTTCAACGCCAAACTCGCGGTGCAGACGCTCTTGGACGATCTCAAGGTGAAGCATCCCCAGCAACCCGCAACGGAAGCCAACCCCCAGAGCGTTGGAGCGCTCGGGTTCCACCGTGAGCGACGCGTCGGAGAGTTGCAGTTTCTCCACGGCATCGCGCAATGGCCCCACGTCGCCTCCGTCCTTGGGAAACACCCCCGCAAACACCATGGGATTCACCTCCTTGTATCCATGCAACGGGAGGGCATCCGATCCATCGAGCGCAATCGTGTCTCCCACGCGACACCCGGCGATCTCCTTGAGGCCCGTTACAATGTAGCCAATCTGCCCCGTGCTCAAACCACCATCTTTACTGCGCATGGGCGAGAGGTAGCCGAGCTCGGTGATATGCGAGTGTACCCCGCCCGCGATCAGCCGCATGGCCTGGCCGGGGGCAAATGACCCGTCCACCACGCGCACATAGGCAATGACACCTTGATAGACATCGTAGAGGGAATCAAAGATGAGCGCGCGCGCCGGAGCATCCGTCTGACCCGATGGCGCCGAGATGCGATCAATAATCGCACCAAGCAGCTCTTCGACTCCCTCCCCCGTCTTACCCGAGACGAGCAAAATGTCGCTCTCGTGGCAACCGATGAGGTGCTTGAGCTCCTCGCGGCGTGTGGGAATGTCGGCAGCAGGAAGATCAATTTTGTTCAGAACGGGGATCACCTCCAACCCGGCGTCGAGAGCCATGTAGAGGTTGGCCAAGGTCTGGGCCTGCACTCCCTGTGTGGCGTCCACAAGGAGGATGCACCCCTCCACAGCCGCCAACGATCGCGACACCTCGTAGGCAAAGTCCACGTGGCCGGGTGTATCAATGAGATTCAACTCGTACTCGACCCCTTCCTTTGTGTGGTGCATCCGAGCGGGCGTGAGCTTGATGGTAATCCCACGCTCACGCTCCAGGTCCATGGTGTCCAGGGTTTGCGCCTTAAGGTGGCGCTTGTCCACCGTGCCCGTGATCTCAAGAAGCCGATCCGCGAGGGTCGACTTTCCATGGTCAATATGGGCAATGATGCAAAAGTTGCGAATCCGGGACTGATCCATGGCGGTAGCGTATCGAGAAATGGCCCTTCTGGGAAGAGGCGAACATCCGGCCGCAAAACAAAAACCGCAAAACAAAAAAGACCGCCATCTGGGATGGACGATCACACGTGAGACATCACTCCAGACGATCCGCGCGCCACCGGTAGCGCGTGATCTCCACGGCCGTGACCACCCGGACTTCCTCCGCGTACGCCTCGGCGTGCGCGACGAGGTGCCGGATGTCCTGCCTGTCGTGTTCGGATGGAGCCTCGTCGAGCCGAGTCGCCCTATGCAGAGCGCAGAGTTCTTTTCTACTCCAGGCCCGCGCAGCCACAAGGTCCAGCGATCCGAACGCGTCCGAGCGTCGAAGCTCGATGACACAGCCCTTGACCGTTTCGAACTTCGGTCCGCTCACTATGAAGTCCTTCCCCGTGTAATACACGGGCGGATAAATCCCCGATTGATCCTTGTACCACCCGATTTCGGGGGCGTTTTTGATGCGCATCTCAAACCTCCAACACGGTATGTGCCTTGTAAATGTAGCAC
>CAZWSS010000052.1:0-6256 GCA_964636795.1 uncultured Gammaproteobacteria bacterium | reverse complement strand
CCCGGGCCGCTTTGTCGCGCTCAACCCTCGTTGTGATGCAAGGGAGCGCGAACCGGTGCGTGCGGCACTGCAGCCGCACAGGTCGTCGAGGCAAGGGGACCGGCAGTCTCGACGACCAAGGGCAGCACCTTGTGCTCTTGATAGCACACGCGTGGTATACTTGCAATATGAAGACGGAGACGCGTGTGAATGTTTCGTCGGGGACGATTGTCAAAATTGTCGCCATCGGGGGCGGCCTTGCCTTTATGTGGTTCATCCGCGACGTGGTGGCGGTGTTCTTTGCCGCGCTCCTCTTGGCCGCTCTCATTGACCCCTTCGCCGATTGGTTTGAGCGCCGCCGCATCCCGCGCGCGCTGGGCGTCCTTGTTGTGTACGTTCTCCTGGCCGCCATCATCACCGGCGCATTCTTGGTGGTTGTCCCGCCGCTCGTGAGCCAACTTTCCGACCTGGTCAAAGGTCTCACCACCTCCTTTGGCGACGCGCGCGGTGTGCTGGAGGGCATCATTACCCTTACCGAGAAGTACGGCTTTGCGCAAAATATCTCCGAGAGTTTTCAAAATCTCCAAGGCGCGTTGAGTCAGGGTTTCTCCCGTGTCTTCTCCACCATCGCCAATGTCTTCGGCGGAGTGACCACGCTCGTCCTTGTGCTCGTCCTCACCTTCTACATGGTGGTGGAGGAGGCTGATGCCAAGCGCCTGTTCCGCCACTTTGCCCCCAAGAAATACCAACCGTACTTGGTGGGGTTGGCGGGGCGCATGCAAGAGAAGCTCGGCTACTGGCTGCGCGGGCAGTTGGTGCTCATGCTTGTGATCGGCGCCCTGACCTACATTGGGCTCTTGATCTTGGGTGTGGACTACGCGCTGGTGCTTGGCATCTTTGCGGGGTTGGCGGAGATTGTGCCCTATGCGGGACCCATCTTGGCGGCCATCCCGGCGATTGTGTTGGCCTTTAGCATCTCGCCCATCAAGGCGGTCATGGTCGCGGTGCTTTACTTCGCCATTCAGCAATTGGAAAACGGGGTGCTCACTCCTAAGATCATGCAAAAGTCGGTGGGGCTCAACCCAGTGGTGAGTTTGTTTGCACTCATGGTGGGGTTCAAGGTGGCCGGGTTTATTGGCGCGATCTTTGCCATCCCCGTGGCCACGCTTGCGGCAGTGCTGGTGCATGACCTCCTCGGCCGCTACGACGGCGACCAGAAAAAGGACTCGTAGTATGTTTCGCCGCGCGGCTCATCACCTCCTCTGGTTTCCGTTCTTGCTCTTGGCGCTCACGATCATCTTGGCCGTGACGATCGTTGTGGTGGATCGCGGCCGCGAGAATGTAGGGACAGGTCGCGACCTGTCCGCGCAGGAGGGCGATCCATCCGTGCAGGAGGACGAGTACAAGACGAGTGTGGTCATATTGATGACGGGTGAGTGGAACGGCGCGCTGCGCGATCAACTTGTTGCCACGCGTGTGCCCAGCTCCATGCGCGATGTGCACATCGAGCTTGTGGCAATGATGAACCAACATCTGGCCGGACTTACCGGCGACCCGGAGGCCGCAGCCGATGCGCTTATCCGGTGGAGCGAACTGCAAGCCCAGAACCCATGGCTGCCTTAGCCCACAACGATCGTGTCACCCCCACGGTGCTCGCCGGCTGCGGCGGGTGTTTGTTGCTTGTTGTGGCGGTGGTAGTGCTGTTGTGGGTGGCAGCCTCCAAGACGGGACTACTGCCCGTGCCGTTCCCGGGCGTTGACACGTCACCTCCGGCTCCTTCGCGCACCGTTGAACCCTCGAGCGCCGTGGACATTTCCAAAGTGATCGCCAACGCGGCCATGAAAGCGATCGGCCGTGGAGAAGGCGTGGAGGTTGAGTTCACCGAGGGGATGCTCACCGCGTTGCTGCGACAGACCATGAAGACCGTGGGCGACACGGTAGTGGCACAGCGCGTGCAAGTGGCGATTGAAAACGGCGGCCCGGTGGAACTTTATATTCCGTTGATGGTCCGGGGTCGTGAAACGGTGGCGATCGTATCCGTTGTGCCGACGATCCAAGATGGTCAGCCCGACATTGACATTCAACGATTGCAGTTGGGTCGCCTGCGCATTCCGTTACTTTTGACGGCCGGTACCGCACAACGCGGCGTGAATCTATTCCTTGATGATGCTCTCACACAGGTGCAAGGTGCGGTGCGCATCACGGATATGTCGCTGACCCAAGGCACCATCACCATCCGCGCATCGGTAGACCCGCAAGCTCTCCTCCAACCATGATTCTCATCCGCCGAACCATTCCGTTTTTTTTGGGAGCGCTCTGTGCGCTTCTGTTGTACGCCACCACGGTATGGACCGGTGCTGTGGCGTTTCTTACGATCGTTACCGCCGGCGTGGCGGGCGCCTTGGTGGGCGGCCTCTCGGGCTACGGCAAGGACTTGGAAGGATGGTGGCATGTGGCTCTCACGCCTGTGGTGTTTGTGGTGAGCTGCGCCACCTTTCTCCTTTTTATGGAGCCGCTGTGGGTGGCCATTGCTCTGCCGATGATCGCCGGCGCCTTCCTGTTTTTCTTTGGCGAACACCTCTTCCGCTTCATCCACACCCCGTCGCTGTACCAACCCTACGCGCTGGAGCACACGTCGCTCGTGCTCCACATCGCCTCGATCTACTTCCTCTCCACCACCTTCTTTGGGTTGCAGACCTTTCTTCAAACACCCGTATGGTTGCTCGCGCTGTTCTTTTTTCTCGTGGCCACGGCGCTGACGTATGAGACGCTGTGGGTAAGCAAAATCCGCGACGCCTCGGCGCTCAAGGTTGCGCTCATCCTCGGGCTGGTCTTCACCGAGTTCTTTGTGAGCTTCTCTCTGCTGCCCACCAGCTTCTTTGTGAATGCCGCCGTCACGTCCGTGCTCTTCTACACCATCATTGGCATGATGCGCGCGTCGCTCCTGCAAAAGCTCTCCCGCGGGGTGCTGCGACGTTACCTGCTGGTGGGCTGCGTACTTTCGCTGCTGCTTTTATTGACCGCTCAATGGATATGACATGGTTGCGTACAACGGTCTTTGTGGCCTCGATCGTGGCGGTGGCGCTCTTGGCTTCGTTGATGGGTGCCTTGCTGGCCGACAGTGCGCTCAACCGCTATGTGGAGCGGCTGGAGGAGGAGGGGCGGCTGTTGGAGGTCACGCGCGTACGTCCACAAAATGTGTCCGGGTCTATTCAAGGGTTGATCAACGATGTCCGCGCCAAGGCGACGCTTTCGGTGTTGCCGTCCGTGACCCTTTCTGATCGCGCGCATCGCTTCGGCGTGGCGCGCAATGTGACGGTTGGGTCGGCGATGGTGCTCACCAACGATGGGTGGGTGATGTTACCCACCAGTTTGCGCGGGGCGTACGGATCCAACGTGCGCCTTGTGTCGGGAGAGGAAGTGTATGTCATCGAGACGTGGATTGATGATGCCGCAACGGGCATGAGTTTTGTCAAAACAAATATTGCTGGCACGCCCGCGGCGTTTGGGTCGAGCACATCGGTAACGACGGGCGATGTGGTCTTTGTTGTTGGAGAGGGCTCCACCGCCATGCGGCTCATTCAAAATCATCGCGATGTGCCGTTGGTAGAGCGGTCGGATGCTTACGAGAGGACGTTCGTTCTCGATGCGCCCGTGAAGGCGCCGGTGGGGTCGTTCGTGGCCGATGTCACGGGATCGTTGATCGGGGTTTTGATTGACGATTTGCATGTGCGGCCGTTGCACCAGGTGACGCCGGCGTTTGATCAGATTCTTGCCACGGGGGATGTTTCTCGAGCGCGGCTGGGTGTGTCGGTTGTTGACGAAGCGCGGATTGTTGATGACGCGAACGTGCGTGAGGGAATGCGCGTGGTTGCCGGTGCATCGCCGGTGCTGGAGGTGGGCGACGTTGTTTTGCGCGTCAACGGAGAGGACTTTGATCGTCGAACACTTGCGGAGATGATCTTGGCGGCTCTGCCCGAGGCACAAGTCACGATGGTGATTCTGCGCGATGGGACGGAGCACGAGGTTTCTGTTACACTTCTAGATAGCTTTTAGCTATTGGCAAGACGCAGTGTAGCGGCCAATCGCTAAAAGCTAATCGCTAATAGCATCCCAAAAGTATGCTTACACCGCAACAAGCCACTACGTTGCTGACACGACATTGGACTACCATTCTTTGGTTCGGTGTGATTGGTGTGGTGTTGGGCGTGGGGTTGAGCGTCTTGCGGCCGCTGGAGTTTCGATCGTCCATCCGATTGCTCATCACCCAGGAGTCGGTGAGCTCGGATGCCTACACCGCCAGCCGCAGCGCCGAGCGCGTGGCGGACGACCTGTCCAATATTGTGTACACCACCGCGTTCTTTGACCAAGTTTTGAGTGCGCGCTTCAACATCAACAAAGACCAGTTCCCGTCCGAGGAGACCAAGCCCGCCAAGCGGCGAAAGGTCTGGGAGAAAATGGTGGCGCCTTCCGTGGAGCGCGGTACGGGACTGTTGACCGTTAGTGTTTTTAATACCGATCCCGATCAAGCCAAACAAATCTCGCAAGCGATTGCCTTTGTGCTCACGCAGCAAGGGTGGCGCTATACATCGGGAGGCAACATTTCCGTGCGCCTCGTGGACGAGCCGCTCGTCTCCTCCTTTCCCGTCCGGCCGAACATTCCAGCGAATGGATTTGTGGGGTTGATCTTGGGGGCGTTGGTGGGGGGAGCATTCGTGACCATCAAGAGGGGCTAGTTGCGAGTGGCTAGTGGCGAGTTGCTTTTTTAGCACGATATGGAACAACGAGCGTATCGGAAACTTGGTGTATGGTCTGATGCGATGAGTGTTGTTGAGTCCGTTTATCAGCTTTGTGAAAGCATGCCATCTGATGAGAGATTTGGTTTAACCTCTCAGATGAAGCGCGCGGCAGTATCGATCCCATCCAATATCGCTGAAGGTAAACGGCGAGGTTCTGATAAAGACTTCTGTCGGTTTCTAAAGATTGCGTTTGGATCTGGTGCGGAGCTTGAAACGCAACTTGAGCTCACGATGCGATTACAACTTGTCGATCCGGATCGGTGCTCTGATGTTTTGAATCAGCTTGATAGCCTCATGATGTCGCTGAATGCCCTGATCCAGGTCGTCAAAGCCACTGGCAACTAGCCACTTGCAACTCGCCTTCTTGACGCTCGCTAGCCTCCTTGCTAACCTCCCAGCAGAAGACCGTTTGGTCGGCGAACCATTCGCGGTACCTCCTCCTTGCCGTTGAGTGTTCGCCGACTAAGCGGTTTTTTTGTTAGTGGCGAGTTGCCAGTTGTGAGTAGTTTTAGCACAATCGTGCCCAAAGCAACTAGCCACTCGCAACTCGCTAACCCTAGCCTCTTTTCCAGCATCCCCCCTTGACGCATTCCCCACATTCTGATATGTTCTGGCGTCAAGGTTGACACAGGTATGCCCCTTGCATACTTGTTGGAGGGGCTCCAATATGAGCGCAGCGCATGGCCTTTCCCTCCACTGGCCATCCTGCGCTCTTATGGGAGCCAACTCCGTATCTGCCTTGGACAAGGTAGCCATCCCGCCTCGGCGGGACGTTGCCAAGGTTCATTACAAGAAGCGGAAAATGTAGGGGCGGGTCGTGACCCGCCCGCATTCGAATGAAACGAGGAAGTGTTGACGTAGCCGGGAATGGTCCCAGCTCGCCGACGCGACCCCGTAGGCCCACCGCCCCGCCCCGGCGCGGCTGGGGTTCAACGCGCAACTGGAGAAAACCATGCGCATCACGACCCTGGCCACGATCGCGGCCCTGTTCCTGACCCTCAACCTCAACCCGTCGTCGGCGCAGGCCGGCGACGACGATGACCCGGTCCCGGCCGCGTCCTGGTCCGACAAGGATCAGGACAGCGTCCAGGACAGCGACGAGCCCACGGGCTGCGTCGACACCACCCCCATCCCGCGGGGGGCGATGATCCAGCTCACTGGCCCCCGGGCCGGGTGCTGGACCTCCCCCCGGGCGTGCATCGCCCACCGCCTGAACTTCGGCGGTGGCGATGCCCGCTCCTGCGGGGCGCTGGATGCGCCCTGGGGGGCGGAGGACGCGGAGACGGTCCGCGGCCTCGACTTCCGCCTGGACCGGGGCGGGCGCCTCGTCCAGGTGGACGGGACGCTCGTGGCCTGGACGGCCACGGGCTGGGCGTGCACCGAGCCGCAGGCGTACTTGTACGCCGGCGGCAAGGTGACGAAGTCCGGCAAGGACGCCGGCTTCGCTTCGGCCTTCGGGTCGGAGCAGCCCCCCGCCT
>CAZWSS010000051.1:6014-6286 GCA_964636795.1 uncultured Gammaproteobacteria bacterium | reverse complement strand
TGGCATTTTTTCTATGGCTGTCGCTCGCGTCCGTTGGTGAGTTGACGCAGAACTTCAATACGGAGAGCCAACCCACGGATGGCTCGGCGATTGTGAACAAGTCCGCCGATCCCGATGACTTCTTGGGGTTCATCATTGGGATTGCGTTGTTGATTGCCGGTCTGGAGATTGCCGGGCAGTCCGCGGGGGCGCTGGGGGGGTTTGCGAGTCAGATCGTGAGCGGCGGATCGGGGCTGGCCAAGAAGATTGCCGGCGCGCCGGGGTCGCTTGGA
>CAZWSS010000051.1:3398-6004 GCA_964636795.1 uncultured Gammaproteobacteria bacterium | reverse complement strand
GCGGTTTGGCTGCTGGGCGGTTTGGTCTGCGCAAAACCAAGGAAGGCGTACGGGCAGGCGGATTGTTGGCGGCGGATGTGTACCGCGGCCGGACGGCGGAAGACAGGCAGCACACCATTGATCGCATGCAAAAGGCGGGCGATCGAAATATCGCACGCGGTGGCGTGTACGCCATGTATGGCAAGCGGCAGAAGGCGCGCGCGGCGCAAATGGATACCGAGACCAAGACGCGCCAAGCGGAGATTGCCAAGCGCGAGGCCGGGTTTATGGGCACGAGCAGCGCCCAAGAGAAATTGGACTTCTACAATGCCAATCGTGAGGGTCGCGAGACCAATCGCGTGCGCTCCATGGGTGTGGCATCCTCCATCGTCACAGATGAGAAAGAGTTTGCTAAGCTCATGGCCACCGATCCTAAGACGGCCGCGAAGATGCTCAAGGATGTACAAGACCATCATAAAGCAACGGGTGACGAGAAGGGCAAGGAGTCCGTGGACAGGATGCTCGATAAAAATATCCAGTGGAAGTATGGCACTGAAGGCGAGATGGGTGATGCCTTGTCTGGCATGACCGAAGCCGAAATCAAGAAGCTGGATCCGCGCGTATGGCAGAGTTCTACCTTCCGTGCGGCTGCGCGTAGTTCTCAAGTGTTCCAACGTGCCACCGGTGCAGCGGGTCCTGATCGCGATCGTGCACGCAGTGGGTATTCCAAGGCTCATTTGGATGCTATGGATGAGTTGTTGGCCAACCCAGCTACTGCGGCTGCGGATGCTACGGAAGAAGCCCGATTCCAGGCGGCGAATGACGGTTTATCTCGTGCGGACATGACCCAGAAGCCAAACGCGGACGCGGGCAAATCCAATACTGCGCTCCACCAACTCATTAATGGGTCTCTTACGGATACGCTTAACGATGTTCTCAAAAACGGGCTTAAGCTTGAGGATATTGATTTGAATGCCTTAAGTGGTACAGCGGGATTTGATGAGGCGCGTTTTGCCGAGCAACTGGTAGAGGCCATACAAAGGTCGGGCGGGGCCGCTGCGTTGCAGTCCCTTCACGATTCCAGCGATGCATCCAACACGGATACGGAGGAACGCGATCGTGCCGATGAGATGTTGGGCTTCCTACTCACGAACAATGTGATGAACCGCGCTCAAGCTGCCGCGGCGGGGCGTCCGAACCGAGAAGCCGCCGTGGTGCAGAACCGTGCGATTCACGAAGCGAATGCGGCCTCATTTGGCTACAATGCGGCAGCTCCTGCAGGCATGGCGCCGGCCGAACGGCGCACGTTTGCCACACAGGCGACAAAAGATCCAACGCTCTTGGTGCGCATCGAAGCAGACATGGCTTCCAATGGTGGCGACAACGACCTGGTGCGCTCGTTTGCGGAAGCGCTCAAGACACAATCCTTGGACGGGTACCTTAAGAACTTCGAGCAATCTATCGGTACCGACCGGGAAGACATGCAACGCCGCGTACTGGATGCGGTGGGTCAGCAACTGGTGCGTCACGCGCAAAACGTTCGCACGGCGCCGCCCGGAACCTACTCGGCTGCCTCCGCGTCTCAGGCCAACGACCTGTTGGAGCACTTCCGCCGCCGTATTGCCACGCAGTACGATTCACCCGGCAAGCCGGTCTAAGCTCGTAACGCCTTCCGGAGGACATGCCAACCGCCGACCGCATCTTTCTCTATCGCTTCTTGCCGGATGAGATTCGGGCGTTCTTTTTGGAGAGCGGTTTGAGCGACGTGGAGCAGATCGCCAAGACGTATGGGTTGTCCAATGAGGCGGTGGATGAGCTCGATCGCATCCAACAAGAGGTGTTGTTTGGCTACGAGTCATTGGATGGAGTGCGCAACCTGATCAAGGAGCGGTTGAAGTTTGACGAGAAGCTGGCCACCAACGTGGCTCTGGACTTGATCGAGGGGCGATTTTTGCCGATTGATTCCTATCTGGGAGCCATGGCATTTCGCACCTTTGCTAACTTGGGCGGCAACCCCACGGTGGCCAACATCAAGCGCATTGACGCCAGCGGCGGCACGGTAGCCGATGTTCGGCGGTGAGTGGCGGACTATCAGACGCAGGCCGCAGCGGCAGCAAAATCGGAGCTCGTTCCGGTTCCTCCCCCCCGTCCGACCGGATGGTCATCCGGGCGGGCTGCCAAGGGGGAGCCCAGCGAAGCAGGGTCCGGCTCCGCCGGATTAGATGGGGTCATCAAGGAGACGATCAACACCACCCGGGCGTTTGATGCAGCCCTCGATCATGCCGATGATGCGGTGGCGAAGCCGAGAAAGGGGGAGCATGAAATTCCGCCTGTGCTCGATCCCACACATGAGCTCGCGCCACTGGTCCCTCTGGAAAACCTCCCCCAACCCCTCCTTGGTAAGGAGGGGAGGCCAGAGACCGTCGTGAAAATCAAGCCGTCCGTGCCCAAGCCGTCATTCCCCGCGGTGGAGGAAGAGGCGGAGGTGGCGGTGATGATGAAGCGGTTGCAGGCATCGGGCGCGCAGGCGTCACCGTCTATCGAGCATGGGAAAATTGACGAAGTGCAGCGGCGTTTGTCTTTGACATTCCCATCGGCAGAACTGGACAAGCGCTTCCGTGTCCTCT